>NZ_JBGTFM010000141.1:0-2438 GCF_041747255.1 Blastomonas sp.
GCATAGAATTTGTTGACCAGCAGGGCATGCAGCCGCTTCTGGCCCGCCGGGGTCTCTTCATAGTCCTCCTGCACTTCATCGCGCAGCGGCGGGTTTCTGAAGCTGCCGCTGACGCTGGCGATCTTGATGGGCTTCGGGCACGTTCCTTCAGACGTCTCGTAAAAATCGGCGCTGAAGCTGCCGCTGATACCGCTGGCATCGTAGCTTTCGATGTTGACCTTGCCGTCATAGGGGAAGATGGCATTGGCCTCGGGGCAATCCGGGTTGTGGCCGGGGCGGATGAACCTTGGCGACAGTGACTCCAGCCCCGCCTCAGCACCATGGTCTTGAATGCTGAGCGAGATCATGGCGTTGCTGAAGCTGCCGGTGGCGCCGCGCTCGATGCGGGGGAACTGCAGCTCAATGCTGGCTCCGCTCAGCTGCGCTGCCTGTTCGAGGTTCTTGGGCAGTTTCTGGGCCATCTCGCCAAACTGGCTGAAATCGCCACTCGCCACACCGTACTGCGACTGCACGATCTCGACGCCAAGGTCTGCGATCTCGCCCCACTCAAGAGTGAGCTTGGTGTACGGCCCGCAGGGCCTGATCTCCTGCGTCAGTGCATCGCAGCCCGCGCTCCTGTACGGCAAGGGCGATTCCGACTTGCTGACATTGAAGCCGATAGCTGCAATCTGGCTCGCCTTTGCACTGGCCTTGGCGGGCACCTTGACCTTTTTCTGTGGCTTGGCAGATGCAACGGTGGCTTGCGCACTGCTTGCGGAACTGTCGGCGGTCGCGGCGCCACTCGCCGCCACCGAAAGCGCTGGCACCGATAACTTAAAGTTCACTGCGGTCACCAGAGACGTCAGCGAGGGTTTGTCCGGCCGCACATTGGTGATGACAAAAACCTGCTCGCCATTGGCATTGGGCGTGAGCGGGTCGTAGGCAAACTGCCAGTGCCAGTCGCATCTGCCGTCTGCATTGACGACAGGGCTCTGCAGCGGCGTTTTCTTGCCGCTCACTACGTTGAGGTCACTGCACTGGCGGTCGGTGGCGTCTGCCAGCGTCACGAAAATGTTGGCGGCCTTCGGCGGAAGGCCGGTCACCTTGACCCGCAGGCATTCGGCAGAGAGCGGACGAATGGTGACCGCATGATCCACTGGCTTCGCACCTGCCACCAGAGTGATGGGGTGACAGCCCTCGTAGAACAGCAAGGACTGCCACTTGCCCCACGCGAAGTAGTCCTTCTCGGAGGTTTCGTTGAGATAGGGGTAGTCAACAAAGCTGGCGATATAGCTGTTGTAGGCCTCCGCGAAATTGGCGAATTTGCCGCCGCGCTGAATGCCTTCTTCAGCCCAGTCCACAAAGCCTCTTGAGCGTTTATCGCTAGGGGCAGGACGGTCGATAAACTTCTTGACCCAGCCCAAACCACCAGACTTCACAGCCACGTGTTGCCAGAAACTGGAGGTGGCGTAGCTCTGGCTCACGGCAGTCTCATCGGCACTGCCCGATTCAAACCACATGCCGCTGGTGGGCATCGGGTATTCGTCGCGGAGGTCGATCGGATAATCGAGATAGCGTGCTCCCAAGGCACGCACGCCGTGACGCGAGCCCGCCTTGGCACGCCCCTTAAGTGAAGTGCCGTCAAAGCCTTCAAGCGCGATCTGACCCACGGCGGTGGGGAGGCCCTCACTCATCCATTTGAGACGGGTGGCCACCGGGATAGCCCACAGCCCACGCTTCTTGACCACCGGGTTAAAAATGGAGTGAAAGAATTCGTGCGCAACCGTATAGAGGTTGTCGGTTTCGCTTTCGCGTTCCAGAAAGCCGGCATGGTTGTACCAAACCGAGCGCACGCCCTCATAGTCGCCGGCAAACGCATTGGAGTCGTTCGAGAAGCCCTTGCGAAAATCAACGTAATAGGTGGTGAGCTTGCCGCCGGCATCACGCGCGTCCACCTGTGCAGGCTCAAAACCAGCCGCGACTGCCAGGGTGTGCGTACGTGTCTGTGCGCGACGGTAGACCTCCAGCTTTGTCTTGAGCGCGGCATCCGGCTCCACCTCTCTCCATTCGCCAACAAACGGGATGGACGAAACGCCCGGAACATTCTTGGTCGAAATATTGACTTCTGGCGCCACGGCGGCGCTCGCCGAGAGTGCATACAGCAGCGCTGCCAAGAACAGGGCAACGCTACCCGTCCCTGTGTACCGCGATTGCCGTTCGACTTGGCCTGATTGACGACAAGGCACTTGCGCAACCGACACCAACGGCGAGTTTTGATTCATGGCGTAACCCTAGTAGGAATCGGCGTCTTCGCCATAGGTACCAAAGTAGATGTACGAGCTCATCTCGGCATCCAGCTTGTTGATGGATGCGCCGGTTTCGGTAATCAGGTAATCGCCTTCGCGGCCGTTGGCGTTGTAGACATACAAGCTCGAACGGGCGCTGCATTGCAGGGAGCG
>NZ_JBGTFM010000142.1:0-7344 GCF_041747255.1 Blastomonas sp.
CACATCGTGCGCCCGGATGATCTGCGCGCCCGCCGCCATCGCCTGCATCGCAAGCGCAACCGATCCGCCGAGCCGCGCGTCAGCCTGCGCCTCGTTCGACAGCGCCCCGATCATCCGCTTGCGGCTCGCCCCGAATAGGATCGGCTGGCCGAGCGCATGGAACAGCGGCAGTGCGTTGATCAACGCGAGATTGTCGGCGAGTGACTTGCCAAAGCCGATGCCGGGATCGACGATGATATTCTCGCGCGCCACCCCTGCTGCCACAACATCAGCGACGCGCGCCTCAAGCCAGTCGAACACATCTGTCACGACATTGGCATAGCTGCCGCCAAGATGCGGATTGGCGCCCTGCGATGATGCATGCATCAGCACCACCGGGCAGCCCGCATCGGCCACGACCCCGAGCGACGTGCTGTCATAGAGCAGCGCCGAGACGTCGTTGACGATATGCGCGCCCGCTGCGAGCGCGGCCTGCATCACCGCCGCCTTGCGAGTGTCGATCGAGACGATCGCGCCCGATTTGGCCAGCGCTTCAATCGCTGGGATGACGCGGGCAATCTCGTCGCCCTCCCACACCACCGGTGCATCGGGGCGGGTCGATTCCCCGCCGACATCAATGAGCGCCGCGCCCGCCGCCATCATCGCAAAGCCGGCATCCGCCGCCTGCCCCGCATCGCCTGCAAAGCGGCCGCCATCCGAAAAGCTGTCGGGCGTCACATTCAATATGCCCATGGTCTGCGGCTGGTCGAAGCGCAGCGTGCGTTCACCAAGCTGAAGCGGCGCGTGCTGCCGCGCGAGGTTGGCGCGCTGTGTGGTGATCCGCTGCGCCTGGTCATCGGGCAGCTCCGCAATCACCGCATCGAGCTGGTCGACCGGCACCAGTTGCCGCGCGATCAGCTTTCCGTTTTCAAACGTCTCCAGCGCCAGCAGATGACACCAGATCAGGCTGTGCCCCAGCCGAATGGTCGCGACGCCATAAGTCTGCGGGCTTTCCGCAAGGCCAGCGGGTCGCAGATAAAGCTGCGCGGTCATATGGCTCAGGGCTCGGTGGCGAGCAAATAGGTCTGGCGCAGACTGTCGATCGGCCTGAGGCCATCGGCGGTTTCGATATGCCAGTAGGTCCAGCCGTTGCACGACGGTGCATCCTGCAGTTCGGCGCCGATCTTGTGGATTGATCCGCAGAGCACACCGCTCAGCAGCGATCCGTCAGCGCGCACAGTGGCGCGGTGTTTGCGCGCCTTGTCGCTTAATTCCGCGCCGACTGCGATATAGCCCGTCTCCACCAGCGTCCCAAAGGCGACGCGCGGCTGGCTCTTGGGCGATTGCATGGTCTTGAGGCCCGATTCATCAAGCGGCAGCGCGGCGGCAATCCGCTCCTCTGCCACCTCGATATAGGTCTCGTCGCGCTCGCAGCCGATCCAAGAGCGGCCCAGCCGCTTGGCGACCGCGCCGGTGGTGCCGGTGCCGAAAAACGGATCGAGAACCACATCGCCGGGATTGGTGCAGGCGAGCAGGATGCGATAGAGCAACGCCTCTGGCTTTTGCGTCGGGTGCGCCTTGGTGCCGCCGCGTTTCAGCCGCTCCTGACCACCGCAGATCGGCAGCACCCAGTCTGATCGCATCTGCAGTTCATCGTTCAGCGTCTTCATCGCGCGATAGTTGAACGTGTATTTTGATTTCTCATCTCGCGAGGCCCAGATCAGCGTCTCGTGCGCATTGGTGAAGCGGGTGCCGCGAAAATTGGGCATCGGGTTGGCCTTGCGCCAGACGATGTCGTTGAGGATCCAGAAGTCGAGGTCCTGCAGCAATGCGCCGACGCGGAAGATGTTGTGATAGCTGCCGATCACCCACAGCGACCCGTCGGGCTTCAGGATGCGGCGCGCCTCGGCCAGCCATTCGCGGGTGAACCGGTCATAGGCGGCAAAGGTATCGAACTTGTCCCAGTCGTTATCGACCGCATCCACTCGGCCGCCTTCGGGACGGAACAGATCGCCGCCGAGTTGCAGGTTATATGGCGGATCGGCGAACACCATGTCGATGGAGGCGCTGGGCAGGGTGCGCATCTGCGCGATGCAATCGCCGCGCAGGATCTGGTCCAGCGGCAAGGCTGGCTGCGGCGCAGACGGTGGCCTGCGAAGGGCGGCAGGCCGCGCGATGCGCGCTGCCGCTGCCACAGTATCATTGCCCAAAACCACCATCGTCTGCCCCCGCTCGCCCTGCCTGCGAGCCAATGCATGAGTCCTCATACCTTATCGGTCAAGGCCAAAACCTTAGGGATTCCGCGTGTTTAAATGGTTAACGCACAAGTTGCCATGCGGAACACAAAGAGCCCAAATCCAGATGTTGAGTCACGTTAACCATTGGGGACTCAACCCCTAGTGGTGTGACGCGGCGGACTCGCTCAAAGAAAAAAGATCAGATCAGCAGCGCCTGCGCCACCGGGGCGAAGCTTTTGCGGTGCAGCGGGGTCGGCCCATAGCTGCGCAGCGCGGCGAGATGTTCGGCGGTGCCATAGCCCTTGTTGCGCTCCCAGCCGTATTGCGGACAGTCGCGTGCCGCTGCTCGCATCATCCGGTCGCGTTCCTCCTTGGCCAGGATCGATGCAGCGGAAATGCAGGCGTGCAGAGCGTCGCCCCTGATGATCGCCTGCGCCCGATGGCGCCATTTGGGCAGCCGGTTGCCATCGACCAGCACCGCATCGGGCAATTGCCCCAGCCCTTCGACCGCGCGTGTCATCGCCAGCATGGTGGCCTGCAAGATGTTGATCGCGTCAATTTCTTCGACGCTGGCAATGCCGATGGCGAAACCGCAAGTCTTGCGGATCATTGCCTCAAGCCCGGCGCGTCGGGCGGCGCTCAACACCTTGCTGTCGGCCAGCCCGGCAATGCCCTGCGGACACAGGATCACCGCAGCCGCCACAACTGGCCCGGCGAGCGGCCCCCTTCCCGCTTCATCGACCCCGGCGGTGCAGCGGGAACTGGCAATAAACTGGGCAACATCTTGCATTATATAGGAACCTTTTGGACGCTTATGCGTCTTTGGCCCATCCCATATCGTCGCACAAGACCTGCTCGATTCCTATCGGCAGGTCGAATCGTTTGCAAATGCCAGAGGGTTTGGCGATGATCCCAAATATGAGACATGGAGCTTACTTGATGCACCGACTGACCCTGAGCGCAGCGCTTCCTCTGGCGCTGATCGCGTGCACCAGCAGTGATGAAGCGATTGCCAATGGCGAAGCCGAAGCGGTCACTGCAATTTCGCCCGTTGACCGTCTGCCATTCGTCACCACCGAGGTCGCAGATTTCGACGCACCATGGGCGATGACCTTCCTCCCCGACGGCCGCCTGCTGGTCACCGAAAAAAAAGGCGAGATGAAGCTTGCCACGATAACCGGCGACACCGCCAGCATGGTGACCGTGAGCGGTACGCCCGAAGTGCTTGCCAAGGGCCAGGGCGGGCTGGGTGATGTTGTTCTGTCACCTGATTTTGCCAACGACGGCTATATTTATCTGAGCTGGGCCGAGGCGGGCGACAATGACACCAGTGGCGCAGCGGTCGGATGCGCCAAGCTGAACCTTGCCGCAGATGGATCAGCGAAGCTTGAAGGCCTGAAGGTGATCTGGCGGCAGGAACCCAAGGTCAGCGGCAATGGGCATTATGGCCACCGCATCGCCTTTGGTCCCGATGGCATGATGTATATCTCGACGGGAGACCGGCAGAAATTCGATCCGGCGCAGGACCTTGACCAGACCCTTGGCAAGGTCGTGCGGCTGACCGCAACCGGGGGCATTCCGTCCGACAATCCCTTCTACGATCAGGGGCGCATCAGGGCGCAGGTCTGGTCTTCCGGCCATCGCAATCCGCTTGGCCTCGCCTTTGACAGCGAAGGGCGGCTGTGGAACATCGAAATGGGCCCCAGGGGCGGCGATGAGCTCAATCTCGTCACGCGCAGCGCCAACTATGGCTATCCCAAGGTCTCAAACGGTGACCATTATGATGGCAAGCCGATCCCCGATCACAGCCCTGATGACGGCTTCGTCGCTCCCAAGGTCTGGTGGACCCCGGCAATTTCGCCTGGCAGCCTGATGATCTATTCGGGCAACATGTTCCCGGCCTGGAAGGGCAGCGCCTTTATCGGAGCGCTTGGCGCGCAATCTTTGGTGAGAGTAAAGCTCGACGGCGAGAATGCCGAGAAGGCGGACATCTGGCCGATGGATGCGCGCATCCGCGAGGTCGAACAGGGGCCTGATGGCGCAATATGGGTGCTGGAAGATGGCGCGCGCGGATCACAGGGACGGCTGCTGAGGCTCACTCCCACCAAGTGATCGAGAAAGGTTGACCCGCGCGGTGGAGGCTGCGCGGCCGACATCGCCATTTCAAATCGCAACCTATCGCGCTATCCATGCTTTCGATTACACAATCGGGAGAATACATCATGGCAACCGCAGCAATAGCGCCGCCGCAGGAATCGCAGCTTGCAGAGGTGCTGCACAAGCAGCGCGCCGCCTTCACCGCCGAATTGCCGGTCGCGCTTGAGGTCCGCAAGGAACGTATCCGGCGGCTGATGAAGCTGGTGCACGACAATGCCGATGCCCTGGTCGCGGCGATGAGCGAGGATTTTGGCCATCGCAGCCCCGACCAGTCAATGATGACCGATATTGTCGGCGTGCTCAACGTCGGGCGCCACACGATCAAGCATCTCGACGGCTGGGCAAAAGCGGAAAAGCGCAGCGTGCAGTTTCCGCTGGGCTTGCTCGGTGCAAAGGCGCGGGTCGAATACCAACCGCTCGGCGTGGTCGGCATCATCGCGCCGTGGAACTTTCCGGTGCAGCTGTGCATCACCCCGGCCTTTGGCGCGCTCGGCGCGGGCAACCGGGTGATGATCAAGAACAGCGAGTATACCGAGACCACCTCAAACCTGCTGGCGACGCTCGGCCCCAGATATTTCGATGACAGCGAGGTCGCGTTTTTCACCGGCGGGCCCGACGTTGGCCAGATGTTTTCCGAACTGCCGTTCGACCATCTGGTGTTCACCGGCGCGACCAGCGTCGGCCATCATATCATGCGCGCCGCCGCCAAGCATCTGGTACCGGTAACGCTCGAACTTGGCGGCAAGTCGCCCGCCATCATCGGTCGCGGTGCCGACAAGGCCAAGGCCGCGCAGCGCATCGCGATGGGCAAGATGCTCAATGCAGGGCAGATCTGCATCGCCCCCGATTATCTGTTCGTGCCCAAGGAAGACGAGGCCGAGATCATCGACAACATCAAGCAATCGGTGGGCACGCTCTATCCCACCCTGCTCGCCAACGATGATTACACCGCCGTGGTCAACGAGCGTCATCACCAGCGGCTCACTGGCTATCTCGACGACGCGCGGGACAAGGGTGCGGAGGTAATTGAGGTCAACCCGGCGGGCGAGGATTTTGCCTCCGCCAACAGCCGCAAGATGCCGCTGCACATCCTGCGCAACGTCACCGACGACATGAAGGTGATGCAGGACGAGATTTTTGGCCCCATCCTGCCGGTCAAGACCTATGCCTCGGTCGATGAGGCGATCGATTTCGTCAACGGGCGCGATCGGCCGCTGGCGCTCTATTATTTCGGCGATGACAAGGCCGAGGCGCAGAAGGTCATGGACCGGACAATCTCGGGCGGGGTAACGATCAACGACACGATCTTCCACGTCGCAATGGAAGACCTGCCGTTCGGCGGGGTCGGGCCATCGGGCATGGGGGCGTATCACGGCATCGACGGCTTCCGCCGCTTCAGCCATGCCAAGGCGATTTACAGCCAGCCCAAGATCGACGTCGCCAAGTTGGGCGGGTTTCTGCCGCCTTATGGCAGCGCCACCAAAAAGGCGATTGCCCGCGACCTCAAGGTCTGACGGACCAACCTGGCTGTGCTCGGGCGCAGCCATTCTTGCGCCTGATTATTCTTGGGATTGCACCCCCGCGCCGCCTCGGTTAGGGGAAGCGTCCCACGTGCCCCTGTGGTGAAATTGGTAGACGCGCTCGACTCAAAATCGAGTTCCGAAAGGAGTGCTGGTTCGATTCCGGCCAGGGGCACCATTTCCATCTGGCCACATTGTACCTGCCTGCTGGCTATGCGTCTCGATCCGCCTCCGGATCAAACGCCTTCGATTCGATGCCGCCGAAGCTCAGGTGCTTGCCTGCGTGCATCGTGCCGTGTTCGATCTGCAGTTCCAGCCGCTCGCAATCGCGCTTGCGGAATTCCTCGATCACGCGGTCGGCGGTCACCGGATCAAGGCCTGTGCGCAGCAGCGCGGTGTGCGCCAGCTTGACCGAGGATTCAAACAATTCGCGCTGTGCCGCAGCTATCGGTGCGTGCTTGAGCGCAAGCAGCTGGCGACGATCAACAGCGCGCACGAAGATTTTCGCATCAGGAAAGGCATGGGCAATCGGCGCGATCTGATCCGGACCGAAGTCCTTGTCATCGATGCAGAACAGCAACGAATCGGCCTGTTCGGCACCGGCGCGGCGCAGCAGATCAATGCGCGTGCCATCGCCATAAAACACCTTGCGACCAAATTCGCCGCTTAACCGGATCTGCTCGGGATTGCTGTCGATCAGCGTCACAGAGATGTTCGCCCCGGCGAATATCTGCGCCACCGCCTGGCCAAACCGCCCATGGCCGATGACAATCGCGCTCGACAGGCGCGCATGTTCGGGATCGACCATGTCCTCGGTACCCGTGCCGCGCACCCCGCCGAACCGCCGCGAGAGCAGCATCAGGAACGGCGTCGTCGCCATCGACAGCGTCACAATCGCACCAAAGCGGCTGGCGGCTTCGGGCGCGATCAGCAACGCGCGCTGCGCTTCGGCAAACAGGACAAACGCAAACTCACCACCCTGGCTGAGCAGCAGCCCGAGCACCAGCGCCGCGCGCGTTTCCATGCCAAACGCCTTGGCTAGGCCAAAGATAATGCCGACCTTGATCGCCACCAGCGCCGCCGCCATCGCGATGATGAACACCGGGTCTGCATAGATCGCGTCGAGATCGAGCATCATGCCGACGCCCAGGAAAAACAGGCCGAGCAGGATCGAGCGGAACGGGTCGATGTCCGCCTCAAGCTCGTGGCGGAAGGGAGAATCGGCGAGCATGACGCCAGCGATGAACGCGCCCAGCGCCGCCGACACGCCGATCGAGTGCATCAGCGCCGCGCTGCCAAACACCGCAAACAGTCCGGCAACGATGAACAGCTCGCGCTCCGCCACCTTGCCGATCAGCTTGAGCAGCGGCGCCAGCCCATAGCGCCCGGCGGCAACCAGGCCGCCAATCGCCAGCACCGCGTAGAGCGCGAGCAGCCAGCCCGGCGTCTGC
>NZ_JBGTFM010000143.1:0-6710 GCF_041747255.1 Blastomonas sp.
CTGCGCGGGCGGCATCAGCCGGGCGCGCACAGCGATGACCGCGCCGGGGCGCAGCACCACGTCGTCCTTTTCCGCCGCCAGATTGACACGCACCTGATCGGGCAGGCCGAGCGCGGGCGCGGTGCGCACCATGAACCGCACCAGCCCGCGTGCAGGCAGGTCGTCACGCTCAACGATGCGTCCCTGCAAAGTGCCAAACCAGGGCTTGGCGAGCGGCTCTGCGCCAATCACATATGCGCGTGCCATCACCAAAGTGCTGCCCATCGCGAGCATCAGCGCAGCGACGAAGACACAGCGCGGCATCAGCTCCATTTCTGGCCAGCGCCCGTGCAACGCGCGCGTCGTCAGCGCCAGCGCCGCGCACAGTGCGATCCACGCGAGCTGCGCATCGACCCCTGGCAGGATGAACCACGCAGCGATGCCTGCCGCAAAGCACGGCGTGATCCACACCGGCAGCTGATCACGCTCTGCCAACGCGAACCGCGCGAGCACAGCGCGACCCGATCCGGGCAGGCCTGCACCGGACACTCTGGCCATTTGTCGCTGCCAGAAAGCCGTGCTAGGGGCGATGTCAAAGGCCATGGCCTCATGATTTTGAAAGGAAAGTGAGCGTGAGTGCAAGCGGCGATCATCCGCCCGTGACCGATGGCGCTGGCAAGGGCGTCGTCACCCGCTTTGCACCCTCGCCGACCGGATATCTGCACATCGGCGGCGCGCGCACCGCGATGTTCAACTGGCTGTTCGCACGCCACCACGGCGGCAAGGCGCTGCTGCGGATCGAGGATACCGACAAGGCACGTTCCACCCCCGAAGCCATTGATGCGATCTTTGCCGGGCTCGACTGGCTAGGGCTGGACTGGGACGACACACCCGTCTTCCAGAGCGCACAGGCTGCACGCCATGCCGAAGTTGCGCACGCGCTGCTCAACAGCGGCAATGCCTATAAATGCTTTGCGACCGCCGAAGAGCTTGAGGCGATGCGCGCCGAGCAGCGCGCCAAGAAGCTGCCGCTGCGCTATGATGGCCGCTGGCGCGACCGTGATCCGGCAGAGGCACCCGCCGATGCGCCCTATGTGGTCCGGCTGAAAGCGCCGCAATCGGGCAAGATCACGATATCCGACGCGGTGCAGGGCGATGTCACCGTCGATGCGCGCGAACTTGACGATTATGTGCTGCTGCGTTCCGATGGCAGCCCGACATATATGCTCGCGGTGGTGGTCGACGATCATGACATGGGCGTCACCCATATCATCCGCGGCGACGATCACCTCAACAACGCCTTTCGCCAGCTGGTGCTGATCCGGCCAATGGGTTGGCCAGAACCGGTCTATGCCCATATCCCGCTGATCCACGGCAACGACGGCGCAAAGCTTTCGAAACGCCATGGGGCGCTCGGCGTCGAGGCGTATCGCGATGACATGGGGGTCGTATCCGACGCGATGTTCAACTATCTGCTGCGGCTCGGCTGGGGCTATGGCGACACAGAAAAGATCACAAGAGCCGAGGCCATCAAGCTGTTTTCGCTTGCCAATGTCGGCAAATCGCCCTCGCGCTTTGATGCCAAAAAGCTAATCAACCTCAACGGCCAGTATTTGCGCGAGATGGACGATGGCGCGCTTGCCACGCTGGTCGCACCCCGGCTGGCGAAGCTCTTGCCAGCCTTTGATCCGGCAACGGGCAGCGATCTGCTCACCCGGGCGATGCCGGTGATGAAGCTGCGCGCGCGTGATCTGAACGAACTTGCCGATGGCGCGCAGTTTCTGTTCAAAATGCGCCCGTTAGGCATAGACGACAAAGCCCAATCTTTGCTAGATGGAAGCGGGGTCGCGATGTTACAAACGGTTGCGCCGGTGCTGGCCGAAGCAGAGCCATGGACCGCAGCCGTTCTGGAGGACAGGGTCACGCAATGTGCCGAGGCCAATGGGCAGGGTCTCGGCAGCTATGCCCAGCCGCTGCGCGCCGCCCTGACTGGTCAGGCGCGTTCGCCAGGCATTTTTGATGTGCTCGAACTGTTGGGACGCGAGGAATCGCTGGCCCGAATTGATGATGTTACCCGCGTGACCGCCTGACCGGACACGCGCCTGATACAACCGTTTTGGAGGAGAACGAATCGTGGCAGACAGCGCATCACTCAAAATCGGCGACAAGGAGAGCAGCTATGCGATCCGGTCGGGCACCGTCGGCCCCGATGTTATCGATATCCGCAAGCTTTATGCTGAAACCGGCTGCTTCACCTATGATCCCGGCTTCACCTCGACCGCCAGCTGCGATTCCGCGCTGACCTATATCGATGGCGACGAGGGCGTGCTGCTCCATCGCGGCTATCCCATCGGTGAACTGGCCGAGCATTCCAGCTTCATGGAAGTCTCATACCTGATGCTCAACGGCGAACTGCCGTCACCGGACGAACTCGACACCTTCGCCTACACCATCTCGCGCCACACAATGCTGCACGAACAGCTGATGCAGTTTTATCGTGGCTTCCGGCGCGACGCGCACCCGATGGCGATCATGTGCGGTGTGGTCGGCGCGCTGTCGGCGTTTTATCATGACTCGACCGATATTGCCGATCCTGAGCATCGTAAGATCTCAAGCCACCGGCTGATCGCCAAGATGCCGACGATTGCGGCGGCGGCGTATAAATATTCCATCGGCCAGCCGTTCGTTTATCCGCAGAACTCGCTGTCCTACACTGGCAATTTCCTGCGAATGACGTTCGGCGTTCCGGCCGAGCCCTATGAGGTCAACCCGGTTGTCGAGCGCGCGCTTGACCGCATCTTCATCCTCCACGCCGACCATGAACAGAACGCATCGACTTCGACGGTGCGGCTGGCGGGCTCATCGGGTGCGAACCCTTTTGCCTGCATCGCGGCGGGCATTGCCTGCCTGTGGGGCCCGGCGCATGGCGGCGCAAACGAGGCGGCGCTCAACATGCTGCGCGAGATCGGCACGCCCGACAAGATCCCGCATTATATCGCGCGCGCCAAGGACAAGAACGATCCGTTCCGCCTGATGGGCTTTGGTCACCGCGTCTACAAAAACTACGATCCGCGTGCGACGGTGATGCAAAAGACCGTGCGCGAGGTGTTCGATGCGCTCAAGGTCAACGATCCGGTGTTCGAAGTGGCGCTGCAGCTTGAAGAAATGGCGCTCAACGACCCCTATTTCATTGAGAAGAAGCTGTTCCCGAATGTGGACTTCTATTCGGGTGTGATCCTGTCAGCCATCGGCTTCCCGACCACGATGTTCACTGCCCTGTTTGCGCTTGCGCGTACCGTTGGCTGGGTTGCGCAGTGGAACGAGATGATTTCCGACCCCGGCCAGAAAATTGGCCGCCCGCGCCAGCTCTATACCGGTCCGGCAGAGCGGCCCTATGTCGATCTTGGCGCACGTTGACCTAGGTCCGGATGAAGCGACCCCCCGCTGTAATGCACGACAGCGCGGGGAACGAAAAAGGGTTCTCGAACGTCAGGCCGCCAGCGGTCGCTCAATGTCCGCAACGTCGCTCTCCAGCGTGTATTCCTTCGCCATAGCCGCATAGCCGCGACCAGCGCTGAACCGGGGGCGGATGACGCCGGTGGGGGTAAAGCCCAGCCGCCGCAACACCCCGCCCGATGCAGGGTTGTCGATGTAATGGCTGGCGACCAATCGCTTATGTCCGATCATCCAGGCATTGGCGATGACCGCGCGTGCAGCTTCGGTGGCATAGCCCTGGCCCCAATGGTCGCGCGCGATCCAGTAGCCAAGCTCCGGTTCGCCTTCGGTTTCACCCAGGCCGCAGCTACCAATCAGTGTCTGCCCGGCATCGCCCGGCCGGGTGAGCAGAAAGTGCGGAAAATGCGGGTCCTGCGCGCGGGCGGCGAAGCTGCGCGCATCATCAAGGGTATAAGGCCAGGGCGCACGCGCGAGATTGTACACGATACCGGCATCGTTGATGCCCGCAAACAGCGCGTCGGCATCTTCGGGCCAGACCGGCCGCAGCAACAATCTTTGCGTTCTTGCAAACATTATGTCTCTCCTGTTTTGCGCTGCCCTTGCCATCAAAAGATGACAGCACGGAGTATGCGTCGTGACAGGGAGGCAAAAAGAAAGGGAGATGGGACGGACCCCATCTCCCTGTCGTTTCCACCAGCCTTGCGGCCGGTTGTGGGGCGTCCCTTTGATGGACGACCCGTTATCGATCGTCCGTTATTCGGCGGCCTGCGCCACGGCTTCGGTCACCACCGATACATATTTGCGGCCAAGGCGCCCTTCGTGGAATTTGACGCGGCCTTCGGTCAGCGCAAACAGCGTGTGATCCTTGCCCATGCCGACATTGCTACCGGCGTAAACGCGGGTGCCGCGCTGACGGATGATGATGTTGCCACCAATCACCGGCTCGCCGCCAAATTTCTTCACGCCAAGACGGCGACCTGCGGAATCACGACCGTTGCGCGATGAACCGCCAGCTTTCTTATGTGCCATTGTTCAAAACTCCTTGTTCGCGCCAGATCAGGCGTTGTCAGCCGACTGGTCGGCTTCCGACTTGGCGGCAACAGCCTTCTTTGGCGCTGCCTTCTTGGCCGGGGCTTTCTTGGGGGCGGCTTCTGCAGCAGGTGCATCGGCGGCGGGCTCGGCGTCAACAGGCGCAGCAGCCTTCTTCGGCGCTGCCTTCTTCACTTCTTCGCCCACACCCAGGATGCGCAGGATTGTGTGCTGCTGGCGGTGGCCCATCTTGCGGCGGTAGTTGTGGCGACGGCGCTTCTTGAACACCACCACCTTGTCGGCTTTTGCCTGGGCGATGATCTCTGCCGACACGGTAACCCCTGCCACATCCTTCACTTCGCCGCCGTCACCGGCGAGCAGAACGTCATTCAATGCAATAACGTCGCCAGCCTCTCCGGCCAGCTTTTCCACTGCGATTTTATCTCCGGCTGCAACGCGATACTGCTTGCCGCCTGTGCGCACGATAGCGAACATGGGTTGTCTCGTTTCTGTTTGCTTCAGTTCTATTCCGGGCACGCAATTGGCGACATCCAAACCAGTGACCACCTGTTGCCAGAATCGAATCAATGGAGCGAATACCGCTGCCCTGCGACGGGATGCCCCGCGCCGGAAAGCCCACGCCGTTAAGCGAAACCTGTCAGGCTGTCAACACACAGGGGTCGGTTTTTGCGTAAATTGCACCCTTTTGCGCGGGGCCTGTCCAGCCGCGCGCTTGCCTTGCCTTTGTCCGTTGCAGCCGTCAAGCCGCACGCCTAAGACCATGAGCGATGAAGCTGATTGCTCCCCTTATGTGCCTGCCGTTTGTGGCCGGCTGCCTCGCGCCGATGCAGGATTTTCCGTCGCTTGAGCGCCGCGATATCGAAACGCGCGACCGTCAGGCCGAAGCACTTGCCCCCCCGCCGCCAGTTGTCACTGTGAACGACCCGGCGCTTGCTGGTGAACTGCGCGCGATCGAGGCCAAAGCCGAAGCCGCCCGGCAGAGCTTCGCCGCTGCAGTCGCCGCAACCCGGCAAAGCGTCAATGCGGCGCGCGGTGCTGCGGTGGGCAGCGAGTCATGGTCGGTTGCTCAGACCCAGATCAGCGCGCTGGGTGCCAGTCGCCGAGAGCTCTCGCAGATTCTGGGAGATCTTGATGCGCGATATGTCGCCCGGTTGCAGCAGGAAGCAGCAGGCACGGTGACCGCAGGCGGATCAACGCAAATTCTGGATGCGCGCACCCGCATTATCGCGGTGATCGAAGCGCAGGATCAAACGCTTGCCGCGATGAAGGCCGGCCTGGCTGGCTGAGCGGAGCGAACACTGAAAAAGTCCGAGTACCTTCTCAGCCGTCCCATCGCGCAGCATCAGCATAATCATCGGTGCGCGGCTCGATCCACGAGCGTCCGCCCTCACCCGTCTCGCATTTCCAGAACAGCGCACGGCACTTGAGATGGTCCATCAGGAAATCAGCCGCCTCAAACGCCGCGCGGCGATGCTTGCTGGCGGTGGCGACCAGCACGATAGGTTCGGCAGGTGCCAAGTCGCCAATCCTGTGGATCACCAGCGCTGCCTCAAGCGCCCAGCGTGACGCGGCTTCATTCAGCGCATCGCCAATATCGCGTTCGGTCATGCCCGGATAGTGTTGTAGCGAGAGTGCTGTCACCGCCCCGGCCGCATTGCGCGCGCGCACCAACCCCAAAAAGCTGACCACCGCCCCTGCATCAGCAAGCTGCGCGCGAAAACGCACCATCTCCTCTTCCGGATCAAATGGCGCGCTGGCGATGCGGATGCGCTCGCGCATATCAGCCCCCACTAACCGGCGGCAGGAAGGCGAGTTCGTCCTCGTCCTCGATCAAAGCCTCGCCATCGACGATGGTGCCGTTGATCGCATAGCGGACGCGCTCCTCGGCCAGCGCCGATGCCAGCAACCGGTCGCTCTGCTCAATAATACCGATGACATCTGCGACCGACAGCGCGGTGCTTAGCCCAAGCGCGCGCTCCACCCCGCCCGCCAGATCGCCCAAGCGGCCAAAAAACAGCAACGTGGCCATGGCGCTTCAGCCTCCCGTCATCGACATGTGCCGGGCAAGCGCAGGGGCAGCCCCCGGCCTGTCGATGTGAAAATCGTGCCGCTCGGGCTTGCCACGCATCGCCCGGTCGAGCGCGACATCAAGCGCCGCGTTGCTCTCATCGCCGCGCAGCGCCGCGCGCAGATCGACATGCTCATCCTGTCCCAGGCACATATAA
>NZ_JBGTFM010000144.1:0-4152 GCF_041747255.1 Blastomonas sp.
CTGAGCGGAGGGGGGTTAAACGTGGGCGTTGCGGCGGAGCGGCGGAGCTTACGAGGGGTCCAGCTCCCCCCTCAAAGCACCTGCCCGCGAAAACATGCCCTCACCTCGTCGACGAACACCTCCGGCAGCTCAAGCGCCGCGAAATGCCCGCCCTTGTCCACCTCGTTCCAGTAGATCAGGTTTGAAAACCGCTTTTCCGCCCAGCGGCGCGAGGTCTGGAACAACTCTTTGGGGAAAATTGTACCGCCAGTCGGCACGTCAATCGGATCGAAATTCATCTGGCCAAAGCTGTGCCAGTACAGCCGCGCCGAGGACGCTGCGCTGTTGGTCAGCCAGTAGAGCGTGATCGTATCGAGCAGCGCATCGCGGTCGAAGCCCGAAAAGCTGTCATCGCAATCGGACCATGTGCGGAATTTCTCCAGTATCCACGCCATCTGGCCGACCGCTGAATCGGCAAGCGCGTAGCCGATGGTCTGCGGGCGGGTGCGCTGGATTGACGAATAGCCGCTTTCCTTCGCCTGATAATGCTGCAGCTGCGCCATCGCGCGCTTTTCAAGGCCGCTGAGGTCACCCATCGTCGCGGGATCAGGCGCGGCGATCACCATGTTGCTGTGCACTGCCGCGCAGGCACCCCGGTTCTGAAGCGCAATCTCAAGCGTCACGGCCGAGCCCCAATCGCCGCCTTGCGCGAAATAGCGGTCATAGCCCAAAGCGCGCATCAGATCGTCCCAGACCCCGGCGATCTTTGCAATGTCCCAGCCGGGGACCTCAGGCTTGCCCGAAAAGCCAAAGCCCGGCAGCGAGGGGATGACCAGATGGAAGGCATCGGCCGAGTCAGCAGGATCGGTCAGCGGTGCGATGATATTCATGAACTCGAGCACCGATCCCGGCCAGCCATGTGTGATCAGCAACGGCCGCGCCCCACCATGGGGCGAGCGGATGTGCAGAAAGTGGATGTCCACGCCATCCAGCGTGATCAGATGGTTGGGATAGCCGTTCAGCATCGCCTCGCAGCGCCGCCAGTCATAGCCGTCTGCCCAATAAGCGGCGAAATCGCGCACCGTGGAGAGAGGAATGCCCTGGTCCCAGTCATCGACCGTTTCCTTTTCAGGGAGGCGGACCGCCTTGATCCGGGCCTTGAGGTCATCCAGCGCGGATTGCGGCACATCGATGCGAAACTGGCGTATCTGGGTCATATGGGTATGCTATGCGCTGCTCGCCGCGCTTGCAATCGTCCCGCATCGATTGCTCCGCTGCTGCGCGCGAGTATCTTTGCGATTCAATGCAACAAAATGCACTGTGCTTAGTTGGAAATAGGATAGTGTCTTTTCACGGCGTGTGCCGTGGTTGCTGTCATGCGTGTTTTTGGCGCAGGCAGACTTCCCCCCAGACACTGTTGAAGGAGAGACTTCTATGAAAACTGCCTTTCACATTTCCATCGTTGCAGCATCAGCGCTCGCGCTGGCCGCTTGTGGTTCGGACAACACGACGAACATCACCGAAGCTGACACCGATATGGAAGCTGCACCGATGGCAGATGGCATGGACGCCAGCGGCAACGTGATGGTGGGTGGCGCAGAAATGCTGCCGACCCGCAACATTGTTGAAAATGCGTCGGAATCGCCGATCCACACGACACTGGTTGCAGCGGTAAAGGCCGCAGGCCTTGTTGATACGCTGGCCGGAACCGGTCCGTTCACCGTATTTGCCCCGGTCAACACCGCGTTTGAAAAGCTGCCCGCAGGCACTGTTGATACGCTGCTGAAGCCCGAGAGCAAGGACGCGCTGACCGGCATCCTGACCTACCACGTTGTGTCGGGCCGGATGACTGCAGCTGACGTCGCCGCCGCGATCACCGCAGGCAATGGCACCGCCACGCTCACCACCGTGCAAGGCGAAACCCTGACCGCCACCATGGAAGGCACCAATGTCGTGCTGACCGGCCAAGGCGGCAGCAAGGCCATCGTCACGCAGGCGGACGTACCGCAGTCGAATGGCGTAATCCACGTCATCGACGGCGTGCTGACGCCCAAGGCATAACTGCAAGCGGCGCGGGCCGGGCACATCTGCCCGCCGCGCTGCCCAGGGTTTTGAAGATTACAGCCTGATCGCCAACCCGGCGGTCAGGCTGTTTTCTTGTTCAGACCGGTTTTGCGCCCGACCCCTGCCCGCCGCGATTGACATATTCCTGCGTGCCCAGGTGATGCACCCGGTCGCCTCCCAGCACAGCCTGGTTGGAATAGGTAAAGCCAGGGTTGAGCGCGCGGTACAGGTCATCGAAATTGCGCTCGACCGTTTTGCGAAACAATTCTTCAAATGAATCAATCACAAAATAAGTCGGCTGCATGTCCGATATCACATAGTCTGTGCGCATCACCCGGTCGACTTCAAGATGGATGCGATTGGGCGACTGGCCCTCCACCGCGAACACCGCCTCGCTGGGGCCAGACAAAATCCCCGCGCCATAGGCTCTGATACCTTCGGCTTCGCGGATCAGGCCGAACTCGACCGTATACCAGTAGAGCGCCGACAGCGCCTTCAGCCGGTTGTTCGCCAGCGCCTTCCATCCGGCGCGGCCATATTCCTGCATATAGTCCGCATAAACCGGATCGGTGAGCATTGGCACATGGCCGAACACATCATGGAACACATCTGGCTCCGAGATATAGTCGAACTGCGCGCGGCTGCGAATGAAATTGCCCGCCGGGAAGCGCCGGTTGGCAAGGTGATAGAAGAACACATGATCGGGGATCAGCATCGGCACCGCGACCACGCGCCAGCCGGTGATCGGCTCCAACGCATCGCTTAAGCTTTCAAAATCGGGCACCCCGCCCTGCCCCAGGTCAAGCCGCTCCAGTCCGGCGATAAAACTGCTCGCTGCACGGCCCGGCAACACCGCCATCTGCTGGGCATAGAGGTCATCCCAGATGCCATGTTCCTCGATCGTGTAGCTGCGCTGATGCGGCTCCAGCCAGTCAATACCGACATGAGCGGGGCGAGCGAGCGGCGCGGTGAAGGTGCCCGCAGGCAGTTCAGGAATGCGCGAATAGTCGATGGTCGCTGGCTGTATCAGCATCTGTTCCACGGCGGCTCTCCTGATGATTGCATACTGAACATGAATATAGCACCGGGCGGCAGAAATATCCTTGCTAAATCTTGCATTTTTCATGCAATATGCGGACAATATTACCTCATTTTGGAATGAAACGGTAAGGATTACCCCACTTGATGCTGGAACAGGAAGATATTCGAATTCTGCGCGCGATGCAGCGCAATGGCCGCATCACCAATGCCGAGCTCGCCGATACGGTTGGCATGTCCGCCTCACCCTGCTGGCGGCGGGTGCGCCGGCTTGAGGCAGATGGCGTCATTCGCGGCTATAGCGCGCAGCTCAGCCGCCGTGCGCTGGGGCTTGGCGTGCTCGCCTATGTCAGCGTCGAGATTGCCGATCACAGCGCCGATATTACCGCCGCGTTCGAGGCCGCCATTGCCTCATTCGATGAGATCATCGCCTGCCATCAGATCACCGGCGGCGCTGATTATATCCTGACCGTGGTCAGCCGCGATCTCGACAGCTATGCCGCGTTCGCCAACAGCAAGCTGCGCCCCATCCCGGGCCTCAAATCGATCAGCACCAGCTTCGTGCTGAGAGAAGCCAAGCCGCAAACCGGGCTGCCGGTATGAGTGGAGGCCATTTGCAGCGGCAAAGTCAGGAACATGGAGCGGGTGAAGGGAATCGAACCCTCGTATTCAGCTTGGGAAGCTGCTGCTCTACCATTGAGCTACACCCGCAACCGGTTGAAAAGTCTGGTGAATTCAGCTTTTCGCGGTGGCCGTTCCGAACTTTTCCTTTTCGGAATTCCGAAACGTGTTCGGCCTTGCGTCCATCGCTATGTCATGAAGGCGCTGCGCGCAATAGGTGTCGACCTCTTTCGTGCCATGTTTGATGATGAAGCTGCGCACCTCGATCAGCGCCTAGCGCTCGCCTTCCGTGTCGCTAGTGGGAACTGCAACTGATGCAGTTATCCGATCTTTGTGGCGATCAACATGGCTAGCGATCGCGTTTTCGCAAACTTCGCACGCGATCTCAAAGCCCTCGCGGTAGGGCCCGTCGTCCATATTGCAAATATTGTGCTTCGCGACATACCGACA
>NZ_JBGTFM010000145.1:0-5332 GCF_041747255.1 Blastomonas sp.
CCTAATTTTGGGGGAATGGTTGCAGGTCAGCCGCCGAAAACGTTACAATTTTGTGGCTGGCGGGCAACACCGGGCAAGAATCGGCAGCAGGCTTTGTAGCTGACATTGTGTTTGCACTAACGTGGGTTAGTTTGCGCCATCTCGCTATTACCCAGGAGCTCACATGTCAGTTGCGAAGTCTAACTTGCGTCGCACAATTACGGCGAGCACCGCTGGTGCCGCCCTGGCAGTCGCACTTGCTGCTGTCCCCGCAGGCGCCATCGTGCCGAACAACAACCAGACCCCGACCGACATCATCGACAACGCCGGCGGCGTAAATGGGGTCGGCATGTTCTTCCGCAATGACGGCTTTGTCTGCACCGGCACGCTGATCAATCCGCGCACCGTATTGTTTGCCGCGCACTGCGTAAACAATCGCCCGCAGACGGATTTCAGCAGCATCGACGGCACCGTGCCCGCTGCATTCTCGTTCAATGTCAATGCATTGCCCGGCTTCCAGAACTGGTTGGCGAATGGCTTCCGATCGAACACCGCGCTGAATGTCTTTAACATCAACCAGATCCAGTATGATCCGCGCTCGCTGCGCAATCCAGTGGCACAGGGCTTCCTGGAAGCTGACATTGCCCTGGCAACGCTGGATACGCCTGCTGCACAGATCCCGACCTGGGCGCTGCTGTTCTCACCGCTTCCGGTTCCGCAATCTATCGATCCGGTGCGGGGCACCGGCTATCACGTCAACATCACCGGCTATGGCCGCTCGGGTTCAGGCACGGCAGGCGCAACCCAGGGCGTCGATTTCCGTCGCCGCGCTGCAGAAAACATGCTCGGTTCGCTGGCTTCGTTCGATGATCGTGACCGGTTCCTGTTTGGCACACCGCCCGAGGGCACTGATCGACTGCCACAAAATCTCTACAGCATCGACTTCGATGATCCGCGCCGCGGAACGACGGCTGCAAGCCCTTTCGACATCAACGTATTCCGCGATGCCCCGCTGGCGCGTGAAGGCACCACCGCGGGCGGCGATTCGGGCGGCCCACTGATCCTTGACGCGGCCAACAACACATTGTCGACCCGCGACCTTGTGATCGGCGTGCTTTCTGGCGGCAGCCGCTTCTTTGGCGCGCAGCCGTTCAGTTCCTATGGCACCACCGCATTTTATCAGCCGCTTTACCTGTACTGGGATTACATCGCGGCGACGAACCCCTATCGGTATGTGACCGCGGCTGCGGGCAGCGGCAACTGGGAAGATGCCAGCCGCTGGCGCACGACGCTTGACCCCAACTATCAGATTATCAACAGCACCGGCCAGGTGATCAACGGTGTGCCACCGGGCCTGGGATTGGGGCCGAACGGCGGCGATCCCGATTTCGGCCAAATCTGCATTCAGGGGCTGGGACTCAATGAATGCCGCGATCTGAACACGGGCCAGGATTTCACGCCCACTTCTGCCGCTGACGCCAACAATGTCACATCGGGCATTGGCCGGGTGGACATCGGCGAACTGCTTTCAGGCGGTGCAGAGCCTGTGGCACTTGCCGAAAGCACCGCAACAAATGATGCCGCGAACACGGCAGCCAGCGGGACAGTGACGACCGCAGCGCTCGGCCGTGGCGATCTGATCAATGCACAAAGCGCGGGCGACAACGCTGTCACCGGGTTGCAGGGCCAGTTGACCACTGCGTCGATCGGTGCGCCGCTCAGCGCAGCGGCAAGCGAGGAAAGCCGCGCAGAGCTGCAGATGAATGCCGAGAACGAGGCGCAGCGCAACGGTAGTGGCATATTTAACTCAGCACCCCTGCCCACCCCGACGCTGGCCAACGGCTTGCCAGGCGCCAGCAATTTCGTCCCCAACAACATCAACCCCAACAACCGCACCGGCGTTGCGGGGCGCTACTTTGACGTGACGCTGAATCAGGCAGGCACCACCACCCTCTCCAGCACGGTCACGATCGACCGGCTGACGGTGGGCGGGACCGCTGGCCTCACGCTGGCGTCGACTGGCAACCTCACGAGCCTTATCGACATTACGCAGACCGGCGGCGTGACAACGGTCAACGGACGGCTGCGTTCGGTGAGCGATTACACGCTGATGGGCGGACGGCTCAGCGGCACCGGCACGGTTGTCGCGCCGTTCCTGACCAGCATTATGGGTACGATCGCACCGGGCACTGTCGGCACCATCGGCACTTTGACCGTGGATGGCAATGTCGTGCTGTCATCGGCAACCCAGTTCCTGGTGGACGTGGGTGCTGGTGTATCGGATCGTCTGGCAATCAATGGCACTGCCAGCCTTGGCGGGCGGGTGTTCGTCTCGCCGGTGGCCGGCTATACGATCAAGAATGGCGATACCTACCGGATCGTCACCTCAACCGGCCCGATTACCGCCGGCTTCAACTCGGCGGCCCCGATCAGCGCCATCCTCTCACCGGTGCTGACTACCAGCGCCAATGCGGTCGATATTCGGATCACAGCAGGACTGTTCCGCAACGTGATCGCCCCAGGCTCGCTGGTGCAGAGCTCCTTTGCCAGCATTCTTGACAGCAACCGGGCAAACGAAGCCTCTTTTTCCTCGGTGTTTCTTGTCCTCGATCTACTGAACGCCACCCAGATCCAGGATACGCTGGAAGGGCTCGCACCATTTGCTGAATCGACCCGGCTGTCGATTGGCGAGGCAGCAATCAGTGCCACCTCGCGCTTCCATCGCACCCGCATGCAATCCGCGCTCACCGGCGATTATGGCGGCACCATCTCGATGATCGGCCAGCCGATGCAACTCGCTGCAACCGCAACCAACGGCATGGCGCTGCCCGGCGCCATGGCCGCCGCTGCGGTTGGCCAGGATGGCGAAGAGACCGTGATGGACTCAACGTCGCTGGACAGCCGCTTCGCCATTTATCTTGGCGGCGGTTACCTGAACGGCAAGTCAGCGCCTATGCCAACGGCGCTGACCGTGGGTCGCAAGGATCAGTTCGACGGCTTTTTCGTGGTCGGCGGATTTGAATATCTGCCGCGCGATGGCGTGGTGCTCGGCATTTCGGCGGGCTATGCGGATATCGATGCCACTGTGGTTCGCGGCCAGGAAGCCCAGGGCCGGTTGTTCGAAGGCAGCGTGTACGGGGCTGTCACGACAGGCAACGGTCTGATCGTCGACGGTCGGCTTGGCATCGGCAGTTTCAAGTCAGAAACTGCCCGCTCCGTTGCGCTTGGCAACACCGTGTTCAACCTGGCGACGACCGATGACAACCTGTCGATCACGGCGGAACTGGGGCTGTCAGCACCATTCGAAACCAAAACTGTCGTCCTCACCCCGCGCGTTGCCGCCCAATACCAGTATATCGGCTTTGACGATGTCACTGAAACCGGTGGTGGCCCCGCGCTGGCGATTGATCGCAACAAGTTCGACAGTCTGCAGATCCGCATCGGTGCATCGGCGAGCGCCAAAAAGACCGCTACCTTCCGGCCCTATATCTACGCAGACCTGGTCTATGATGTGCTGGATGGCGACCGCTTCTTTGGCG
This sequence comes from Blastomonas sp., assembly GCF_041747255.1. Classification (GTDB taxonomy): domain Bacteria; phylum Pseudomonadota; class Alphaproteobacteria; order Sphingomonadales; family Sphingomonadaceae; genus Blastomonas. The sequence goes on from NZ_JBGTFM010000145.1 coordinate 3,519, forward strand.
GCAATTTCGCGGGCAGCACCACCGGCCGCTTCCCGTTCGCGCTGCGCGCTGACGACGACAGCTGGGTCGAAATGGGCGCAGGCCTGACGATTTCGCAGCCAAGGTTCGACCTGACCGCGTCGGTCGACACCACGGCCGGTCGTCAGGATTTCCAGGCGCAGCAATATACGTTGACTGCGTTGATCAGGTTCTGATCGCACAATAACTTAAGAAAAAGCCCGTCAGCCTCGCAAGGCTGGCGGGCTTTTTCTTGGCTTGGCGATCGCCTGGTGCTGGATTACCCATCGCCCATGAGCAAAAGCCAAGCGCCAGATGCCATCATCATCGGGGGGGGCCATAATGGCCTCGCCTGCGCCTTCTATCTGGCGCGTGCCGGGCTGAAGGTGCGCATATGCGAAGCGCGCGAGGTGGTCGGCGGGGCAGCGGTAACGCAAGAGTTTCACCCCGGATTCCGCAATTCGGTTGCCAGCTACACCGTCAGCCTGCTGCAGCCGCGTATCATCGCCGATATGGCGCTCGAGCGACGCGGTTACCGCGTGATCGAACGTCCGGTCGCGAACTTTTTGCCACTGCCGGGCGGCGACCACCTCATCCTCGGCGGCGGACTGGAGCGCTCGCAGGCGCAATTCGCGTGCTTTTCCCGCGCGGATGCCGAGGCACTGCCGCATTATCTGGCGATGCTGGAACGTGTCGCCGACGTGCTGCGCGATCTGGCGCTGCGCCCGCCCCCCAATCTGGGCGGCGGCATCATCGGCTTTGCGGACGCGCTGGTCGCAGGGCGGCTGCTTGGCCGCCTGCCGCGTGCCGTGCAACGTGACATGCTTGACCTGTTCACCAAATCAGCGCGCGCGTTTCTTGACCAATGGTTTGAAAGCGATCCGGTCAAGGCGGCTTTCGGCTTTGATGCGGTGGTGGGCAATTATGCCAGCCCGGATACACCGGGCTCCGCCTATGTGCTGCTGCACCATGTGTTTGGACAGGTGAATGGCAACAAGGGGAGCTGGGGTCATGTCATCGGTGGCATGGGCTCCATCACGCAGGCGATGGCCGAGGCCTGCACCGAGCAGGGCGTCGAGATCAGCCTTGGCACGCCGGTGGCGCGCGTGCTGGTCCATGCAGGGCGCGCCATCGGGGTGCGGCTGGCGAGCGGCGAGCAGGTGATCAGCCCCCGCGTCATCGCCAATGTTGGCCCCAAGCTGCTGTATGACCGCCTGATCGATCGCGCAGCCTTGCCCGCCGATTTTGCGCGCCGGATCGATGGCTATGCCAGCGGATCGGGCAGCTTTCGCATGAACATGGCGCTGGATCGGCTGCCCGATTTCAGCTGCCTGCCGGGTGACGGTCCGCATCTTCGCGCCGGGATCATCATCGCGCCCAGCCTCGATTATATGGACCACGCCTTCAACGATGCCAAGGCGCATGGCTGGTCGCGCGCGCCGATTGTCGAGATGCTGATCCCGTCGCTGGTGGACGACAGCCTGGCGCCGCCGGGGCAGCATGTCGCCAGCCTGTTCTGCCAGCAGTTTGATCCGGAACTCGAGTGGACGCCTGAACAGGAAAGCGCAGCCGCCGATGCCATCATCGAGCGGGTGGAGGCGGAGGCACCCGGCTTCCGCGCCTCCATTTTGGGACGGCAAGTGCTGAGCCCCAAGGGGCTCGAGCGCACCTTCGGGCTGATCGGCGGCGATATTTTCCATGGCCGGATGAGCCTTGACCAGCTGTGGGCAGCGCGCCCGGTGCTGGGCCATGCCGATTATCGCGGGCCATTGAAAGGGCTGTACATGTGCGGCGCGGGCACCCACCCCGGCGGCGGC
>NZ_JBGTFM010000146.1:0-23400 GCF_041747255.1 Blastomonas sp.
CAATGCGATCGATGCAGCCGAAGATCTGATGGCGCTGTGGAAAGGCTTTGCGGACGTCGAACTGAAATTCGGTGTCAGACACGGAATGTCCGGGGCCGACATCAACCGGCGTCTGAAACGCGGCACTGCGGTGTTTTTACGGGCATACCGATCATCCTGTGGTTAATACGATCTGCTTGTTAGCAACTTTCAGCAATCTTGTTATTACACTACCAGGCTTGACCCGAGGGCCAGCGCTTTTATTCAAAAAACGCGCTACGACAGGCAAGAAAAGGGCACCGGCTGCATCTGCATCCGGTGCCCTTTTCTATCCTTATGAGCTCATGCGTTAAACGCAGCAATCCCTCCCCAGCCCGCAACATGCGCCAATGGCACATCATCCTGCTGCCAAAATCTGGCAATCAGGGCCAGATTTTGCTGCGTAGGCAGCGCCAGAAGCCAGGATATGGTCAGGCCGTCACTTTGCTGACCGCCTGCACCTCAGCCGCCCGCCCACGTCCGGTAACCTCCGCAAATTTCTCGTGATATTTCGGATGTTCGGTGCCCATCCATTTGTCCCACCAGGTGAAATAGAGGCCATAATTGGTGTTGAAGCCGCCGAGATGGTGCAGGTCATGATGCACGGTCGTGTTGATCCAGCGGGTGAGCGGAGAGGCCAGCCACCAGCGCGGGAAGAATTCGAAGCCGGCATGGCCCATCGCGTTGCGGATGATCTGGAAGTTAAGCCAGGTGAACATCACCCAGCCAGGCGTCGGCACGAAGAACTGCCAGATCGGCACGAACATGAACATCACGGCGGCCTCGGGGATCGCAAAGCTGTAGGCGGCCCAGGGCGTCGGCGTGATCGATCGATGATGCGCGCGGTGAAAGTGTTTGAACAATCTGGGATGGTGCATGAAGCGGTGCGCCCAATAAAAATAGGCGTCATGCGCGATAACGATTGTCACAAGGATCAGCAGATCGATGCCCAGGCCAAAGCCTTCGCCAAAAACACTGTACAACAGCCCGATTTCCCGACCCCAGATGAGGAAGCAGGCACCCACGACATACACCAAAACAGATTGCATCGATTGCAGAAACTCGCGGCGCATGTCGCCAGCGGTTGCTTCGCGCGCCTGAATCTTGCGCGCCTTGATTGCCGTGCGCCGCAGCAGCCAGACGACCGCGAAGGTGACCGAGGCAGCAATGACATAGCGACCAAAATCAAACGCAAAGATGTGATGCCCTCTGTTGAGCAGAATATCGAGGGGTGGAAATCCGGTGGTCATGTTCGGGGCCCTTCAGCAGCTGGGATTCGTCATCTGCTTGTGTTTGTCAGCATATGCGCTGCTCATTCCGAAATGAGCTAGCTGATTTCGAAATCAGCCAGAGGCGCGCGCCCGAAACTCGCTTGGCGTCATGCCCTCCGCCTCGCGGAACGCACGATTGAAAGGACCGAGCGAGCCGAAGCCCGCGTCGAGCGCAATGGTGATGATTGGCACGTCCTTTTGGGCAGGATCCGCGAGTGCCACCTTCACCTCGGCAAGGCGATAGCCATTCAAAAAGGCGGCAAAATTGCGATAGCCAAGCTGGCCGTTGATTGTTCGGCGCAGGCGATATTCCTGCTCGCCCAGCAGAGCCGCGAGCTTCGCGATCGACAATGTCTCGTCGCGGTGCGGCATTTGATCCGCCATGAACCGGAGCAGTTTGTCAGAAAGCGGGTCGTCGATCCGCTCTGCCAGGGGCTTCGTTGCCGCTATGGCCCCGGGCGAGGCGCCGAACAGATCAGCCTGGCGCATGCGCAGCATGACCGCGCAAAAGCAGAGCACGGCCAGCAATGCGCCCCCGGCCACCAGCCGCCGGAGTAGATCGCCGAGCCGATCAGTCGACGCCGTGATTTCGATGATCGCGATCAGGATGACGAAAATGGCGATGACACCCACAAGCAGCGGCCTGATCCTCCGCCGCCGTTCTATCAGATCGCCCTCTCGGCTACGCCACACCTCCCGCAGCGCAGCCGCTGCGAATCCCAGCATGAAGACACGAAACAGCGCACTTGCGACCAGATGTGGGGTGCTGTTCCACGGATAGGTAAGCTGGACCGCCAAGGTGTTGAGCAGCGAGAGCGAGACGATCAGGATGCTGACCCCCGACACCCGTTGTTCATCGTTGAACCAGGCCTTGGCAAAGAGCCAGAACAGCCCCGGCGTAGCCCCCGAGCCGAGAGAGAACAGCAGGCCGATGGGTGTCGGCGCATTAAACAATCGCGCGGTTGCGATCAAATAGCTGCAGATCGCGCAATTCATTGCAATCGCAAGCCGCGCCGGCACATCTTGCCAATGGTCCCGGATCAAGATCCAGCTCCACAATGCCAGCAAGGCAATCGACCCGCCGCGTGCCATCTGATCGATCTGTTCGAAAGCCGTCATAGGCACCGGGCTGCCAGAGCGATGCTTCTGCGACAAGCCTATTCCGGAATCGGCCATCCTGTCCGGATTTTATCAGCCCTGTTCGATCCGGAAACGGCCAGCCCGATTTCGAAACGGGCAAGCGCCAGCTGTGCAGAGTCGGCAATCTCACCGCACCGCCGCTCAATTGGTGAACGGCTATGTATTGAGGAATTCCATAATGGAAGCCATTCTTGCCGCATTCGCCTTTGCTTCAATGACGGTTCCGGCCGTCGTCGGAGTGCATCTTTAACGAGCGCGCGCAAAGACGGCGTTCGGCGCACTATCGATCCAGAGACGAATGCAGTCTTTGTTATCGAGCGGGTGCAGGAATAGAAGGCGATGACCGACGCGAACGGTCGTTCGCGCCCACCTGCTGCAGTGAGGTCGCTACCCGAACGGCAGGACATCGTGGCAATCTAAAAATAACCGCTATTCAGGTTCCGCCGCCATTGCGGACTTTGGATGACCATGGGATGTTGCGAGGATGACATCATTAGTACTCATCGACGCGCTCGACACCGCCGAAGCCATTCATGAACGTACCGGCCCTTACGTCGATATGAACTTCATGCCGTTCGTTGCGGGCGAGGGAACGGCAGCGCGCGAAGCGCGCAATGCCGCGCGCAAAAGCCGGAAGTGACATCTGCAGCGATGCAATTGCAGGCTTTTGACGCTGCCGCCTTCCTGCGTGATCACTGGCAGCAAAAGCCGCTGCTGATCAGATCGCCTTGGGATTGCTGGTCAAACCCTGTGGAGCCGGACGCGCTGGCAGGCCTGGCATGCGAAGAGCTTGTCCAGTCGCGCATCATCACGCGCCACAGGCAGAAATGGGAACTGGAGCACGGCCCTTTTCCGGAAGAACGCTTCACGAAGCAAAGCCGCCACCCGTGGACGCTGCTGGTGCAATCGGTCGATTATCATCTTGCGGGCGTTGCCGCGTTGCTCGATCCGTTCCGCTTCGTCCCGAACTGGCGGGTCGATGACATCATGGTCAGCTATGCTGTGGACGGCGGCGGGGTCGGCCCGCATTTCGACCATTATGATGTGTTTCTCGTGCAGGGTCTGGGTCGGCGCCGCTGGGAACTCGGCGCGCTGTGCGATGACAGCACGGAATTGATGCCGCATGACCACCTGCGTCTGCTCGCGGATTTTCGGCCGACCGAGGCGTGGATACTGGAGCCAGGGGACATCCTCTACGTCCCGCCGCGCGTCGCCCATCGCGGCATTGCCATCGGCGACGGCTGCATGACCTATTCAATCGGTTTTCGCGCGCCATCGCGCGCGGAATTGATCGAGTCCTGGGCCGACGACATAGTGCCTGATCTGTCGGACAGCGAACGCTACGAAGACCCGCATTTGGCTCGCCAAGACAATCCCGGCGAGATCAGCGCGGAAGCGATCGCGCGGTTGCACGGCATGATCGCCGAAACGCTGCTGGATCAGCGCCGGTTCGCCCGGTGGTTCGGGCAATACAACACCAGCCCGAAGAACCCCGAGATCGACTGGCGGCCGGACCAACCGGTACAGGTCGATGACATCCGGCAGTGGCTCGCTGCGGGCACGCCCCTGGTCCGCAACCCCGCGAGCCGGTTCTCTTTCATCCGCGACACGGCCTCATCGATTCTGCTGTTCGCGGACGGGCAGTGTTTTTCATGCATCGACGACGCGGCTGATTTCGCGCAGAGTATCTGTGCCGAGGCCCGGCTCGCGGTCGCACCCGACCGATCCCCGGCGACACTGGAACTGATTGTTGCGCTGTTCAACGAAGGGAGTCTTGCCTTCGATTCCCCGGATTGAGGACACTGCAACCACGCCTGCTCCGGCCGTTTTCTAGCCAGAGGTCTCCTCGAACTGGCCCGGTGCGATGCCGGCCACGGTCCAGTCGCCGATCGACCAGCGGACCAGTCGCAAGGTGGGCAAGCCGACGGCCGCCGTCATCCTGCGCACCTGCCGGTTTCGCCCTTCACGGATCGTGATTTTCAGCCAGTTGTCGGGGATCGACTTGCGTTCGCGTATTGGCGGGATGCGCGGCCACAGGGCGGGCGCGTCAATGCGCTCGACGTCAGCCGGGCTGGTCATCCCATCGTTAAGGCAGACTCCTTCTCGCAAGCGTTCCAGCTCTTGTTCCTGCGGCGCGCCCTCGACCTGAACCAGATACGTCTTGGGCAGCTTGAAACGCGGATCGGAAATACGCGACTGCAGGCGGCCATTGTCGCACAGCAGCAACAGGCCCTCGCTATCACGATCGAGCCGCCCGGCCGGATAGACACCCTTTACCGCGATGAATTCCGAGAGTGTCAAACGAGCCGTTTGCGACCCGCGATCCGTGAACTGCGACAAAACGCCGAAGGGCTTATTAAAGAGGATCAGTCGGGCCATCCTCGCACTCATATCCATTGATCGGACCGATGTCTCCAAGCCCGCGGAACCTTGCGTTTGGTTTCCTCTTCAGTCCCAGTGGGATCACTGCTTTTTCTTTGACGCCAAGATCGGCCATCGGGCATTGCCCGAAGGCCGCATTGATAGTCAGATTTCGAGGCGCTCGGCAAAGATAAGGGCGTCTTCAACATCGACGCCCAGGTAGCGGACGGTGTTCGCGATCTTGGTAGGTCCCACCAGGATCTGCACCGCGCGCAGGTTTGCGGTGGCCCTCTCGATCGAGAAAAAGCGGATCGCCCATTTGAGTTGCGCCGATGTATTTCAATCGACACGGGCTGGACGCGAGATGCAGGTGTTTTAGCCATGCTCAGCCTGCCATTCGCCGATTGAGCCAAGATCAATGGCGAGCTTATCGAAGCCCTGACTGGCCAGCCACCCGGCCGCCACGCTGGCGCGCATCCCGCTTGCACACATCAGGTTGTCATGCCGGTCCCGGCCGAGGTCCTGCCAGCGTTCGTTGAGCTGGCCGACGCTGATGTGGAGCGGTCCGCCGATGGCATTTTCAGCGCGCTCTTCGGCATCGCGCACGTCGAGCAAGGCCCAGTCGGCGCGATCGCGCAGGCGCCGTTGCTCAGATCAATCCTCTGGGTCCATAAACATCCATATGCAGCTCGGGTGAGTCTGACCGGATCATCATTTCCATGATTTGCGAGAACGCATCGTTCTGCGACAGCCAGACCTTGCCGGTCAGGTTGTGCAGCAGATGGCTGCGCTCCAGCGCGTCCATGACCGGACCCTTAACCTCTGACAGGTGCAAGCTGGCGTCGGCATCAGCCAGCCGATGATTGATCGCCTCGATGCTTTCCAACGCGGACGCATCGATGGCATTGACCGCCGAACACATCAGGATGAGATGGCGCAGTTGCGAATGCTCCGCGACCTGTTCGAGCACGAACTCCTCAAGCCAGCGCGCGTTCAAATAGGTCAGGCTCTCATCGATACGGATCGTGAGGATGCGCGGATCGGTGAGCACATCGTGGCGCTTCACGTTGCGGAAATGCTCGGTTTCGGGCACCCGCCCGACGATGGCAGCATGGGGCCGCGACGCGCGCCACAGGTATAACGCCAGCGACAGGCCGACGCCTGCGATCACGCCAGGCTCCACGCCCGCCAGCAAGGTGACCAGCACAGTCGCGGCCATCGCTGCGAAATCGGGCTTGGAATAGCGCCAGATGTGCTGCGGCGTCTGTAAATCGACGAGGCTGAGCACCGCGACGATGATCGTCGCGGCAAGGGTCGCAATCGGCAACGAGGCAAGATAAGGCGTGAGGAACAACGCGGCGATGGCAATGCCGACAGCGGTATAGGCGCCCGCCACCGGGGTCTCTGCACCCGCATCAAAATTGACCACCGAGCGCGCAAAGCCGCCTGTCACCGGATAGCCTCCGCTGAACGAGGCGGCTACGTTGGCCGCGCCCAGCCCGATCAGCTCCTGATCCGGGTTGATCCGCTGGCGCTTCTTGGCAGCAAGCGTCTGTGCGACCGAGACGCTTTCGACAAAGCCGATGACGCTGAGCAGCAGTGCCGGGATCGCCAGCCGCTGCCACAGTTCGGCATCGAACAACGGCACGGTGAACGGCGGCAGGCTATGCGGAATCTGGCCGACCACGCGCACCCCCTGCGCTTCCAGATCGAGCAGCACGACGGCAAGTGTCGATATGGCGACGGCGGCAATCGGTCCGGCTTTGGCGGTGAGGTCGGCGGTGCGCGCCTTCAGCCCCAGCCGCACCAGCAAAGGCTTCAAGCCCTTGCGCACCCAGAACAGGAAGGCGGTTGAGGTGACGCCGATGATCAGCGTCGGCAGGTTCACGCTGGCGAGGTTGGCGAGCAGAGTTGACACCAGCTCGGGCATCGCCTTGCCGCTCGCCGAGACACCAAGGATCGATTTCAATTGGCTGGTTGCGATGATCAGCCCCGATGCGGTGATGAAGCCCGAGACCACCGGATGCGACAGCAGGTTGGCGAGAAACCCCAGCCGCAGCACCCCCATCAAAATGAGCATCACGCCCGATAGGAAAGCCAGCACCAAGGTCGCCGCGATAAACTGCGCGGTGCCCGGCGCGGCGACACTGCTCGCGGCGGTCAGCGTCATCAGCGAGATCACCGCCACCGGCCCCACCGCGAGCGTGCGACTGGTGCCGAACAGCGCATAGGCGATGATCGGCAGGATCGAGGCATACAGGCCGATCTCAGGCGGCAATCCGGCGAGCATCGCATAAGCGAGGCTCTGCGGGATCAGCATGATGGTGACGATCGCGGCGGCGACCAGATCGTTGGTCAGGATCGTGCGGTTATAGCCACGACCCCAGTCGAGCACCGGCAGATAGCGGGCATGACGCATGTATCAGGCGCCGATCATGTGCGGCTTGACCATCCATTCGCGCCCTTTCAGCATCCCGTGCCAATAGACTGGCGGCAGAATGGTGTCTTTGAGCAACCACGAAAGCCGTGACGGCTTGGTGCCATCGATCAGCCACGTCGGGAAGCTGGGCAGCAATTTGCCGCCATAGCCGAACTCGGCAAGCACGACCTTGCCCGCTTCGACCGTCAGCGGGCAGCTGCCATAGCCGTCATAATCGGCGACCGGGGGCTTGCCTTGCAGCGCTGCCAGCACGTTGACCGCGACCACGGGCGCTTGTTTGCGCACCGCCGCCATCGTCTTGGCGTTGGAGGCGGAGCAGGCATCGCCGAGCGCGAAGACGTTTTCATAGCGGGTGTGGCGCAAGGTTGCTTCATCGACCTCGATGAACCCCGTTGCCGCCGCCAGCGGGCTGGAGCGGACAAAATCGGGGGCAGACTGCGGTGGCACGACATGGATCATGTCGAAGCGCTCCTCGACGCGGGTGACCGCATCGCCGCGCTTTTGCTCGAACGTGGCAAATCCCCCCGGCCCGTCAACCTCGACGAGCTTCGATTCAAAGTTGAGGTGCGCGTTGTAGCGTTGCACATAGTCCATCAGCGCGGGCACATAGGCTGCGACCCCGAACAGCACCGCGCCGGAGGTGTGGAACTGCACATCAATAGCGCGCAGCACGCCGGAATTTTCCCAGCGGGTGCAGGAGAGATACATCGCCTTTTGCGGCGCGCCCGCGCATTTGATCGGCATCGGCGGCTGGGTGAAGAGCGCGCGGCCACCTTTTAATCCATCGACCAGCTGGCGCGTATAGGGGGCAAGTTCATACCCGTAGTTGGACGTAACACCATGCTGGCCCAGCGCGGCACGCAGCCCGGGGATCGCATCCCAATCGAGCTTGATGCCGGGGCATGCAATCAGCACGCGATAGGTAACATCGCTGCCATCGCACAGGATCACGCGGTTGTCGTGAGGCGCAAAGCCGCTGGCCGATGCCTTGATCCACTCGACCCCGTCGGGCATCACCGCTGCCTGGTCGCGCCGGGTGAACGGCGCATCGAAAATGCCGCCGCCAACCATCGTCCAGCCCGGCTGGTAATAATGCACCTCTGATGGTTCGATGATCGCAATCGACAAGCGGCGGTTGCGCTTGAGCAGGCTGGCGGCTGTGGCGATGCCCGCGCTGCCGCCGCCAACAATGACCACGTCATAGATTTTAGTCGATGGCGCCGACGCTTCATCAGCTGCGGGTGCGGACTGCGTCATCTGCCACAGCTTGGTCGAGCGGGCGCCCGAGCGGCAATAGGCGAGCACCGGGCCGGGCAGGCTGGCCAGCGCACTGGCCATCGCATCGCCGTCTTGCGCGGTGATCTGCCCCGGGACTGCAGGCACACAAGCGAAAGCGAGGCCATGCCGCATAGCCTCTGCGCCGATCTCGTCCGCCGCCGGTTGCCCTGCCTCTTCGCCATCGGGGCGATTACAGATAATCGACCGAAAGCCGAGCGCCGCAATCTCGGCGATGTCGCCCGGCGCAATCTGCGGTGAGACGCTGAACCGGTCGTTGATGGAGGTAATGTTCATGCCAGTCTCTCCCGGCCCGTCGCTGCGGAGCATCTCATGTCATTGTGGGATGAGTTTATGCGCCGCCATGCCGACCAACATGGCAGCGATAAACGTCGCGGCAGACACCGGCGCGATGGCAAGATCGGCGATTGCGGGGCCGGGGCACAGGCCGCCGATCCCCCAGCCGATTCCGAACAGCAAGGCGCCAATCGCAAGGTTGCCGTCGATCCTGCTGGTGCCCGGCAGTTCGAACGTGCCGCCGCCCACAGGCGCGGCCATGCGTCGCTGGATCATCCAGGCAAGCGCCATCGGGATCATCGCGCCGCCCATCACGAACGCCAGCGTCGGGTCCCACGCGCCAGTCAAATCAAGAAACGCCTGAACCCGCTGCGGATCAGCCATGCCAGACACGGCAAGCCCCGCGCCGAACTGCAGCCCGGAGAGCAGCGCGATCAAGGACTGCTTCACAGCACGCCCCCCAGCCGCATCAGACCCACGGTCGCAAAGCCGCTCGCCATGAACAGCGCTGTCGCCATCAGCGAACGCGGCGACAGACGCGACATGCCGCACACCCCGTGACCGCTGGTGCAGCCCGAACCAAGACGGGTGCCGAAGCCGACGATCAGCCCGCCAATCAACAGCGGCCACGGACTCGCCGGGAAGGTCGCTTCGACCGGGGCAACCAGCAGGTTGATGATCATGGCACCCAGCGGAAGCCCGACAATGAAGGCAATCGCCAGCCCCTGCGGCGTGCTGCCCCCGCCTATGCCGGTGGCGCGCGCCGCCATGCCGCTGACCCCGGCGATACGGCCGAGCCCCAGCAGCATGATCGCAGCTGCGAGCCCGATCATTAGCCCGCCGATCAACCCTTGCAGCGGCAGCGCATCGGGATAGCCGGGCAGGATCACAGCACGTTCAACGGAATCTTGAGATAGCGTGTGCCGTTCGCTTCCGCCTCCGGCAAATGCCCGGCGCGGATGTTGACCTGCACCGCGGGCAGAATCAGCGTCGGCATGCTCAGCCCGGCGTCGCGCTTTTCACGCATCGTGACAAAATCGTCTTCGGTAATGCCGTCGTGCGCATGCACATTGTGCGCGCGCTGATCGGCCACCGTCGTCTCCCAGACGAAATGCGCGCGGCCTTCGGGCAGATAGTCATGGCACATGAACAGCCGCGTTTCGGGCGGCAGCTTTAGCAGACGGCGCAGCGAGCGGAACAGGGTGCGCGCATCGCCGCCGGGGAAATCGGCGCGCGCCGTGCCGTAATCGGGCATGAACATCGTGTCGCCCAGGAACACCGCATCGCCGATGACATAAGCCATGTCGGCAGGTGTATGGCCCGGCACATGCAGCACGGTGACATCGAGACTGCCGATCTTGAAATGGTCTCCGTCGTTGAACAGCATGTCGAAATCAGCGCCATCATGCACGAATCCGTCACCCAGGTTGAACAGCTTGCCGAACACATTCTGCACCAGCGTGATCGATGCGCCGATGGCGATCTTGCCGCCTAGCTTCTGCTGCAGATACGGTGCCGCCGACAGGTGATCGGCATGCGCGTGGGTTTCGAGCAGCCAGTCGATCGCAAGCCCCTTCTCCCCGACATAAGCGAGGATCGCCTCTGCCGAAGAGAAGGAGGTGCGACCCGATGCGGGGTCATAATCCAGCACGCTGTCTATGATCGCTCCGCGCAGGGTTTCGGGATCGTGGACGACATAAGACACCGTGTTGGTGGCCCTGTCGAAAAACGCCTTGATCGCTGGCACGCCTTGGCGGGCGGTGGCGATTTGGGCAGTGGCGGTGGCGAGAGCGGAGTCGGACATTGCAGCACCTCATAAATTCATGTTTACATAAACTATGTAATTATTTAGGTCAGGAGCGTCAAGGCAATTGATCTGCCACCCGGAATTGTGAGATGGCTCTGCGATGACACATGAATTGACCCAGCACATTAACGCACATCAGCTGCGGATCGGCGATGTTGCGCCTGATTTCAGCGCGCGCACGACGCTTGGGCAACGGTCGTTGAGCGAGTATCGCGGCCAGTGGCTCATCTTCTTTTCGCACCCGGCCGATTTCACGCCGGTGTGCACCACAGAATTCGTCGCGCTGGCCAAGGCGACGGACCAGTTCGCGGCGATAGACTGCGCCTTGCTCGGGCTATCGGTTGACAGCCTGTATGCGCATCATGCCTGGCTTCGCGCGATCAAAGCGGCGTTCGGAGTGACAGTGGGCTTTCCGGTGATCGAGGATCCATCGATGGCGATTGGCCGCGCCTACGGCATGATCGATGGGCAGGCGCAGGACAGTGCGACGATCCGCAGCACCTATTTTATCGATCCCGACGGCGTGGTGCGTGCGATCACCAGCTATCCGCACAATGTCGGACGGTCGGTTGAAGAAATGCTGCGCCTGCTGGCCGCACTGCAGCGGGCGCACGACGGCACCGTGATGACCCCCGAAGGCTGGCACCCCGGCGATGATCTGTTGATGCCAGTCAATGTGGAGACAGCAATCGATGGCGTCGCCGCAGACTGGTTCTGCACCAAGGTAAGCGACCGATGACCGCTCTTTACCAAAACCGCGCGCTGGCCGATGCGATGACCGAAAAGCTGCGCGTTTATGCTCAGCCACAACGGTTGATGATTCTCTCTTGCCTGCTCGAGGGCGAAAAGACCGTCGGCCAGATCGATGCGGCGACCGCCATCGGTCAGCCCGCACTCAGCCAGCAGCTTGCCGAGCTGCGCCGGGCCGACATGGTCCGCACCCGTCGCGCAGCCAAGCAGGTGCATTACACTTTGGCCGATGACACAATCGCGTTATGCGTGCGCAGCATGGAAGCAATGATGGGCGACACAAACGATCCCGCGCAGGCGCTGAATGCCGCACTAGAACACCGCCCGCAAGTGGCAACGCCGTTCACGCAGATCCCAGCAGGCACCGCCGGCTTTGCCCGCATTGGCTGAAGCGGTGCCTAACCACTATTGTGGATCAACTGATGAATGGGCCTCAGCAATGTGCCTTGGTGGAGATCGCCGATGTATCTTAACGTCCCGCCCACACGGACAAGAAAGCGACCGCTTGCCACCATCGGCGGAACCAAAGCTGCCTGCCCGCAAGCGGCCCATTTGCCGAACTGCCGGAACTGGCGAAGCTCGACAATGCCGGGCGGTTCGATCAGTGTCAGTCCTATGAAGTCTATGTCGCACGCGCAGCCTTTGTCTTGGCCGATTCTGGCATGGCTGTCCGTGGCGCTGGCCGGGGTTGCGGCACCCGTCCTGGCCATGCTGCTGCTGGTAGATGCACACGGTTCCGCGCCGCTGGCCTTGGTGTGTGGTCCGATCGTGGCCGTGGGCCTGATGGGTGTTGGCATGATCGCAGCGGCCGCTGACGGGCGGCTGTGGATCGGTGTCCTGCTTGCCCTACTGACCGGGGCTGGCCTGATACTGTTGGCGCGTGCGTTGGGCACGCCACCCCTGCCGCACCCCTTATCAACCGGGCTGGCCGTGATCATCGCAAGCATCAGCTTCGCCGCGCGGGGCACCCTGTTTGCCCGCTCGGCATCTGACAAGGGCTGGCTGATCGCCATAGCTGTGGTCGCCGGTGAGGTTGCTTTCCTGTCAACAGCCTTGGCCTTGCCGGACACCTTGCCGGACTGGTTGCTGGCCCTGTTGCCTGCGCAATGGGCCAGCATTGCGATCCAGACGGCGCTCACCGGCACTGGCACGCGCGCGGCAAGCTCGGCCTTGTTCGCCCTCGCCGGCACAGCGGCGGCAACGCTGCTGGTGGCCCGGCTGTGGCCACGCCGCTGGCCCTACTTGCTGATGTTCACGACGTGGCTCGCCCTTTCCGCGCTCGTCTGGTATCGGCCCGGCCCCCCGATGCCCCGCGCCGATATTACCATCGCTGCGGCTCCTGCCGGGCAGAACGCCCCTATCGCGGCGACCGCGCCGTAAGTGACTTGCAATTGCCGATCTCACCTCATCCGGTTCACCAACCGTCTATTTGCTCATTGATAAGGCTGTGGCGATGAAGACAAGGTTCTTGGCAATCGTTGCGACTGTGCTTTTCTGCGTGACGCCCGCGCAAGCGCAGACTGCGCAAATCGAAAACGAAATCGTGGTCAGCGTAAAGCGCTCTGGGGCACCGATGTGGACCATCGACACGCCCAGCGGCACTGTTCTGCTGGTTGGTGAAATCCGCGCAATTCCAAAAAGCACCCCATGGGAGCCTGAGCGTTTGCGGGAAGCCACGTCCGAAGCGAGCCGGGTCATCCTGCGCGCAGCGCCGAAATTCTCGCCTGGCGATGTCTTGCGGCTGATCTTTCGCGGTGGAAGCTTTACCAAGCTGCCTGATCGGCGTGTGGCGGCGGACTATCTGACCGTTCAGCAGCGCGCACGACTCGCTGATCTGGAGGCCCGATACAAGGTCGATTATGATCGGGGCAGTTTTCTCATGTCCTCATTCGATCTGCTCGCACGGCGGCTCGATTTCGACAACAGCACCACTGACGACGCAACCGACATCGTAGAAAAGGCCGCCAAGCGGGCTGATATACCGATCCTCCGGCCCGAGCGGTTTCGCGGCAAAGACTTGCTGGACAATCTTGCTGCTGCCGCGCCTGCCAGCCATATAGCTTGCCTGGAAACCGCAATGACCGCGACCGAAGCGGGGCAGCCGATTATCGAGGCACGCGGAAATGACTGGCGCAGGTTTGATGTACCGGCGGTCATGGCCAATCCGCTGGAAATCGCGCTCAACACGTGTTGGCCGTGGGCCGATGAAGACCTGGGCGGAGAAATCCGTGATCAATGGACCCGGTTGATCGCCGAGGCTTCCAGCACTGAAGGTGTGACGCTGGCAGTCGTGCCCCTTGGGGTCCTTGCCGAACGGCAAGGTGTGCTCGATCAGCTTGAGGCACGCGGCTTTGTTATTTTCGGACCGGAATGGCGCTGAGCCAGCCGCTCGGTCAGATGTAGCTGTCGTCGTTATGACCATAGAGAAAGCCGGCGCGTGCAAAGCGGCCATTGCTATGCGCGGATTTATTGAAAACCGGAAGATATCCGACTGTCTTCTAGAGCGTTTTCACTTTGAGCGAAAACGCTCTTGTCTTGCGATGCCGCATTTTCCGGGTCATTGCCCGTTACGGATCAATTTGAAAATGCTCTGGAGGCATTGCTGCATCGAAAACCCGGCAGTCTGTTGCCGACCCAAGCGGAAATTTCAATGTACTTGGCATGTAAGCACCGAACGTCACGCCGGACGACAAAAAAATTAAGCTCAAATTGCCCCCGGCACCCCGAGAGCTGTTCATCGAAATTATCCTTTGCGCAACCGCAAAGTCAGTCCATCAATATCCTCGGCACGACCTCCGGTGGCTTGGCTAACCGTTCGATGTCGCTCACATAGGTTTGGGGGATGCCGGCGCGATCGGCATAGTCTTCCTGACACCCTTTGGCTTCGCGGAGCGGCGCAAATTCCCAAACGGTCGTTGATCGCCGCCGACTGAGTGCGCTGTATCCTATGCGTCACTGGCACCGCCTGGTGCGGCAGGGGTGAGCCGGTACATCGGGAACGCGCCGTATTTCTTGGCCAAATCGACCTTCCCTACATACCGGCAGCGGAAGCGTTCGTGCGCGTGCAGCGCGATCATCGCCGCGAACGGCTCGGTTACATAGACATCACCCGGCGGGGTGATCGGCTCGATCCTGGCGGCGCGGGCAATTTCATTGCCGAGGAAATTGGCCATGCCGGTAACTCGGTCCGCAGCCTCGTAAACCGACCCGTAATGGAGCGCGATGCGCATGCCGCCGCGCCCTTCCTCAAGGCCAAGCGCGGCGGGGTCAAAATCCTTGAGCTCGTGCTGGAGGTCGAGCGCAAATTCGGCTCCCGCGATGGCGTTGTCGAGCACGGCGAACAGCGCGTCGCCCCAGGTGTTGCGGCCGAGCACGCGCGATCCATGGCGATCCACCACCGCGGCGACACGGCCCATGATCTCTCCGTCAAATACCGGGTAGCGGGATTCAGCCAGCTGCGAGAAGCCGGCATAATCGGTGAACAGGATGGCAGCGTTCCGGCGCGGCAGCGACTGCTCCTCGGCACCCTCGGGGCGCGCGAAACCGCGGTCGATGGCGCCCGAATTGATGACCTCGGTATTGCCGCCGCGCGCGCGCCATAACGCGATGTCGCTACCCGTGCCGACCCGGCCGCCCGGCTTGCCGTCCCAGATCGCAATCTGGAAGCAGTGGGCGGCGAGCTGTTGCGCCTTCAGCCGCGCCAATCCCATCGCAACCGCTGACCCGTAGGCGAAAATTTCAGGGTCGCTGACATATTCGATGGTGGAGGCAAAGATAATCCTGTTGTCGGCGACCCGGGCTTTGCACGCCTCTGCGCGCGTCACCCATTCCTCACCCGCTGGCCGCACCGACTGCGCGACAAAATCGGACCATGCGCAGGGCAAAACGATATGCAACTCGCCGCCACGTTCGAGCACGGCTTCGGCCACCAGGATGTCGGCGCCCGCCGCGAGCGATCCGAAGGCATAGCCGGCCTTGTGGTCATTAAGCGCTTCGTGGATGGCATGGCTGATCCGTGCCTCCTCGGTTGGTTCGGGTGCGAACATATGGCCTGCATAATGGAAACAGGCGGGCGGGCGCAGCATGTCCAGTAACGCGCAGCAATCGTGCGGGGCGATGCCAGCCGCCGGCGCCACCCTGCTGAGCTGGCGCAGGGTGCCCGATTGGGGCCCAGGCCCTGAATCAGGCAAGCTCGTCGCGAGCGCGATCGCTGCGGCCGCGCCTTTCGCATCTCCGAGGATAACAAGCGCCTCCGCCTTTGTAGCAGCCGAGTAGTAATCAGACGGCGCAGCAATGTTGGGCAGAGCCAGGATGCTCGTTGCCACCTCTCGTGCATCATCACACTGATCGCTCAGCAGCGCCAGCGAGGCAGCGTTGATGCCATGATAGGGATCGTGTGTTTTGTCGTAGAGCGCGCGATAGCTGGCATAGGCCTCTTTCGTTCGCCCCTGATCCTTGAGCAGGCGCGCGCCCAGCGCCCGCTTGTGGGTATCAGCATTGTCGGCCAGCCGACATGTGTCGAACAGGAAGGAGGCTCTTTCAATATCGCCGATATTGGCGAGAGCCAGTGCTTGGTTGTAGTGCATCTCCTCGCCGCCGCGGCCGGCCCGAATGGCCGTTTCGGCTGCGTCGAAAACGCCAAGCCAGTCACCGGCGCGGCGTGCAACTTTGATTTTGGCGAGATCGACGGCTGCCTGCTCAGACGTGTTTTCAGTCTGACTCTGCATGTCCGTCCACCCCCCTTTTGAGCAGTGAAAAGGTTAGGTGAACGCGGAGCCGAGTCAAGCGGGCGGCGCGCGGAGCGCGTATTTGCGCCCGAGCTCCGAGGTGCCTGATAGCTACACTGCGGGGAGGTTGGTCAGGACAAGTGCATCAATTGGCGCTACTTACATCGGGAAGCTTGGCATCTTGGGCTGCTGTCGCCAGATGGCGCTTGTCATTTGCTCCTTTGGGACCGCCCAGGCGTCAGCAGACAGTTTCAAGGTGCGTTTGAGGTGGGCGAACAGCGTATCGACCTTTTTCGCTGTTGGCGTGAAATCAGCTATGCGTCACTCGTAGCGATATCGCGGGCCGTATCGCGCGCGCCTTCGTGCACTGAGCGCATGATCTGCGAGCTGCTTTCATGGTCGTGCATCAATCCTTTAGTCTGCATGCCGAGCAGTCCTTCTGGCTTGCAAGAACACGGATGAAGCCATCGGCATCAGCCAGCGGACGAGATGTCTTGAAGTTGCGGTGCAATGGGCGAAGGGGATTGCCGCCAGGGCGGCTGGTGATTTTCCCCGGATATCTGTGGCATGGCACCTTGCCGTTCAAGAGCGCCGAGCATCGCCTGACCGTCGCGTTCGATGCCGTGCCGGGCGTGGCCGCACAGCGATAGCGGCTTGTGTTGCCGCCCCCATGGGGCTAGGCGCGCCGGTGCGTTGTTTGAAGGGATATTCACTGTGGGTTATCGGGTTGTTGTCGTTGGGGCGACTGGCAATGTGGGTCGCGAAATGCTGGCCATCCTTGCCGAGCGGGAGTTCCCGATCCACGAGATCGCGGCGGTCGCATCGTCGCGCTCGACCGGCACGACGGTTGAGTTCGGTGAAACCGGCAAGATGCTCAAGGTGCAGAACATCGAGCATTTCGACTTTACTGGATGGGATATCGCGCTGTTTGCCGCAGGCTCTGCCGCGACCAAGGTGCATGCGCCGCGGGCGGCCTCGCAGGGCTGTGTCGTCATCGACAATTCGTCGCTCTACCGCATGGACCCTGATGTGCCGCTGATCGTGCCCGAGGTGAACCCGGACGCCATCGACGGCTATTCCAAGCGCAATATCATCGCCAACCCCAATTGCTCGACCGCGCAGCTGGTCGTGGCATTGAAGCCTTTGCACGATGCCGCGACGATCAAGCGCGTGGTCGTCTCGACCTATCAGTCGGTCTCTGGCGCGGGCAAGGACGGCATGGACGAGCTGTTTGAGCAATCGCGCAACATCTTTGTCGGCGACAGCGCAGAGGCGAAAAAGTTCACCAAGCAGATCGCCTTCAACGTCATTCCGCACATCGATGTGTTCCTTGAGGACGGATCGACCAAGGAAGAGTGGAAGATGGTCGTCGAGACCAAGAAAATCCTCGATCCCAGGATCAAGCTGACCGCGACCTGCGTGCGCGTGCCGGTGTTCGTCGGCCATTCCGAGGCGGTGAACATCGAGTTCGAGAACGAACTGAGCGCCGAGGACGCGCAGAAGATATTGCGCGAGGCGCCCGGCATCATGCTGGTCGACAAGCGCGAGGATGGCGGCTCCGTCACCCCGGTTGAGTGCGTCGGCGACGGCGCGACCTACATCAGCCGGGTGCGCGACGACAGCACGGTCGACAACGGCATCTCATTGTGGTGCGTGTCAGACAACCTGCGCAAGGGCGCCGCGCTCAACGCCGTGCAGATCGCCGAGCTGCTTGGTCGCCGACACCTCAAGAAGGGGTGATGCGGTTCTTGCGGCGGTGATAGCGTTTTGTTATCATTGCGCACATGGGACAGGCCTTGATCCGCAAGCTCAGCGATGAAACCCTCGAGAGCTATCGCGCCTTGGCGCGCGAGCGCGGCACGTCGCTTGAGGCTGAGCTGCGTGAGTTGATTGAGGCAAATAGGCCGCTTGCAAAAAAGCCTGCGCATGTGCTGAGGCGCATGTCAGACGAGGCGCTGGCGATGACTCCGCCCGATGGCCCGGACGCCAGTGACAGCACGTTGCTGATCCGATGGGATCGTGACACCAATCACGGCAAGTGGCTCGATGACGGGTGGGCAGATGACGCTGGTCGTTGACGCCAGCGTTGCAGTCAAATGGCTGGTTCGCGAACATGACAGCAATTTAGCGCGCTCTCTTTTTGAGGTTTCCGATCCGCTAATTGCCCCGGATTGGTTGATGATCGAGGCGGCGAGTTCGTTCTGGAAAAAGGTCAAGCGTTCGGAATTGCTGGAAATCCACGCGCATCGCCATCTTGAAGATATGCCGGAGTTTTTCAGCCGCCTTTATCCGTCGCGAGAGCTTAATGACGGCGCGCTGTCGTTGGCCTTTCGATTGAAGCACCCGGTGTATGATTGTCTTTATCTTGAACTGGCGCGCCAGACCTCCTGCCAGATGATCACGGCCGACACAGAATTTGTGCAGCGACTGGCCGGAACGCCGTATGCCGCAATGGTCGTGCCGCTATCGGAGTTCTGTTGATGACCCTCACCGCCGACATTTTCTGGTCGTTCCGATCGCCTTACAGCTATCTCGCCACGCGGCGATATCGGGCGCTGATGGAGGCGTACGACCTGACGCTCAACCTGCGCCCGGTGTATCCGCTCGCGATCCGCCAGCCGGATTTCTTTGAAAAGAATCATCCCAGCTGGTTGCGCTACACCTTCACCGATGTGTTTCGTGTGGCGCAGTATTTGGATATCCCGTTCGGTTTTCCCAACCCCGATCCGATTGTGCAGGATATCGCAACCCGGCAGATCGCAGCCGAGCAGCCATATATTTACCGCATTACCCGGCTGGGGCAGGCAGCGGCGCGGGTCGGCAAGAGCCTGGCGTTTTGCGACGAGGCCTCGCGGTTGATCTGGGGCGGCGCGAAGGGGTGGCACGAGGGCGATCATCTTGCCGAGGCGGCGGCGCGTGCCGGGCTCGACCTTGCTGCGATAGAGGCGGTGATCGAGGCTGAGCCTGACGCATTGGACGCAGAGATTGCTGCCAACCAGGCCGCGCTGGAGGCGGCGGGCCATTGGGGCGTTCCGACTCTGGTGTTTGATGGCGAGCCGTTCTTCGGGCAGGACCGGATCGATCTTGCGCTTTGGCGAATGGAGCAGAAGGGGTTGCAACTGCGATGAAGGGCGAACAGACCGGTGGATGCCTGTGCGGCGCGGTGCGCTATATCCTGCGCGACGGGATGCGGCTCAATCCCTACGCCTGCCACTGCACCGACTGCCAGTCGCGGACCGGCACCGCGTTTTCCGAGCATATGCTATTTATGGAAAACGACATCGAGATCGAAGGAGAGCTGGACGTCGGCAATTACGAGCAGCCTAGCGGCGCACGATCTCGCATCTTCGGCTGCGCGGCGTGTAAGGCACGGATTTACGCCGTAACCGACAACCGCTCAGGGCTGGCCAGCCTGCGCTGCGGCACGCTCGACAATAGCGCTCAGTTCGTCCCGGCTCGGCACGTCTGGGTTCAAAGCAAGCAACCCTGGATTACGTTACCGGCTGATTCCATATTCATGGATCAGCAGCCCCGGTCAGGTGAGGCTTGGACTGAGTTTTTAGGTATTGCATGACAGCCATCGTCGCAACCCGCCACATCCGCTCATTCGATGGCACCCAGCTTGCCGTGCACGAAACCGGCGAGGGCAGGCCGTTGCTGTTGCTGCACGGGTTGTTTTCCAGCGCGGAAACCAACTGGATCAAATTTGGCCATGCGGCAAAGCTGGCAGCGGCGGGTTTTCGGGTGATCATGCCTGATCTGCGCGCGCACGGGGCGAGCGATGCGCCGCACGACCCGGCGCGCTATCCCGCCGATGTGCTGGTTGACGATGCTTTGTCGCTGATCGAGACTTTGGGGCTTGAGGATTATGATCTCGGCGGCTTCTCGCTCGGCGCGCGCACCACCGCCAAGCTGCTGACAACCGGGGCAAGGCCGCGCCGCGCGATTCTCGCGGGCATGGGCTGGGAGGGGCTCACCGGCTGGGGCCGCCGGCGTGATTTTTTTGTGACCGCGATCGACCGGTGCGATCAGGTCAAGCGCGGCGACCCGCATTTCATGGCGGTGGCGTTCATGAAGACGCAAGGCATCGATCCGGTCGCGGCGCGGCTGTTGCTCGACAGTTTTGGTGATGTCGATACCGATGCGCTGGTACAGTGCGACGTGCCGGTGCTGGTCATCTCGGGCAAGGATGACCAGGACAACGGCTCGGCGCCCGAGCTGGCGCGTCGGCTGGCCAACGCGCGTCTGGCAGAGATTAACGGCACGCATATGTCGAGCGTGGTTGAGGCCGCGCTGGGCGATGAAATGGTTTCATTTCTAACCGCTTGACCCCGGCCCGGCCAAGGCTGATCATGCGCGCCGGAATATGCACCAGAAAAGGGATCGCACACCCATGAAACATTTAAAATCCATCGCGTCGGTGATCGCGTTGTCGGTGGCCACCATTGCCACTCCCGCGTTTGCCGAAGACGCTGCGGCGCAAAGTGCCCCGGCCAAGCCGACCGCAGCCGACGCCGAAGCCTTCATCACTGCGACCGAAAAAGAGCTGTTCGACTATGTCGTATCGGCGGGGCGGGTGTTCTGGATCAATGCGACCTATCTGACCGAGGACACCAATGCACTGGCCGCACAGGTTGGCGCCGAGGGGACCGAGATGCAGGTGCGGTTCGCGCTCGAGGCGGCGAAGTTCAACGACGTCTCGGGCCTCAGCGCAGAGGCGCGGCGCAAGCTCGACAAGCTGCGCGGCGGCATCGTGCTGCCAGCCCCCACCACGCCGGGCGCGGCGACCGAGCTCAACACCATCGCCACCAACCTGCAGTCGCTTTACGGCAAGGGCAAAGGCACGCTCAAGGGCGAGGCGATCAGCGGATCGGACATCGAGGCGGCGATGGGCGATAACCGCAATCCCGATGAGCTGAAGGAAATGTGGGCAAGCTGGCACGACGATGTCGGCGCGCCGATGAAGGACGATTATGCGCGCATGGTCGAGATCGCCAATCAGGGCGCGCGTGAACTGGGCTTCAAGAATGTCGGCGCGATGTGGCGGTCACAATATGACATGCCTGCCGATGACTTTGCCAAGCTGACCGAAAAGCTGTGGCAGCAGGTCAAGCCGCTATATGACGACCTGCATTGCTACACGCGAGCCAAGCTCAACGAGAAATATGGCGATGCGGTGCAGGCCAAAACCGGCCCGATCCGCGCCGATCTGCTCGGCAACATGTGGGCGCAGGAATGGGGCAACATCTACGATGTCGTTGCCCCTGCGGGTGCGGGCGACATCGGCTTTGATGTCACCGAACTGCTGACGACCAAGAATTACGATCCGATCAAGATGGTCAGGACCGGCGAGGGCTTCTTCTCGTCGCTTGGCTTTGCGCCGCTACCCGAAACCTTCTGGCAGCGCTCGCAGTTCGTCAAGCCCGCTGATCGCGAGGTGATCTGCCACGCATCGGCCTGGGATATCGACAACAAGGACGATCTGCGCATCAAGATGTGCATCAAGGTGAACGCTGACGATTTCACCACAATCCATCACGAGCTGGGCCACAATTACTATCAGCGGGCCTATAACCAGCAGGATACGCTGCACCTTGATGGCGCCAACGACGGTTTCCACGAAGCCATCGGTGATATGATCGCGCTGTCGATCACGCCCGATTATCTGGTCGAAATCGGCCTGCTTGATCAGGCGCAGGTGCCCGGCGCGGACAAGGACCTTGGGCTGCTGCTGCGTCAGGGGATGGACAAGCTGGCGTTCCTGCCGTTCGGGCTGCTGATCGATCGCTGGCGCTGGGGCGTGTTCGACGGCACGATCAAGCCTGCGGGCTATAACGATGCGTGGACCGCGCTGCGTCTGCAATATCAGGGCATCACGCCGCCGGTGGACCGACCCGCCGACGCGTTCGACCCGGGCGCGAAATACCACATCCCCGGCAACACGCCCTACACGCGCTATTTCCTCGCGCGAATCCTGCAGTTTCAGTTCTACAAGGCGGCGTGCGATATCGCGGGCTGGACCGGGCCGCTGCATCGCTGCACATTTTATGGCAACAAGGATGTCGGCACACGGCTGAATGCGATGCTGGAAATGGGCGCATCAAAGCCATGGCCCGATGCGCTCGAGGCGTTTACCGGCACGCGAGAGATTGATGGCACGGCGCTGGTCGAATATTTTGCGCCGCTGCAGACCTGGCTGAAAGAACAGAACAAGGGCAGGCAGTGTGGCTGGTGATGCCACACTGTCTGCCCTTGATGATGCGATTGCCTAAATAGTGTCAGGGCCTGCCTCCGGAAGCGGGGGGCGCCTCTTTTCGGAGAACAGGCCCTGGCCCTCGGGCTGTCGGTTAGGCGTCGACAGCCTTTGGGTTTGCTGGTGCTGCGCCGTTTGCTGAAGCAACCGGAGGCACGTTTTTGTTAGAAGACGCTTTGTTGGTGGGTGTAGACGTATCCACACCCGATGCGTCAGTTGCCGGAGCGGGCTTGCGACGACGCATCAGTGAGGCAGCTGCCACCAGCATCGCGATGCCGCCGACTGCAAGACCTGCCGCGAGCACAGGGTGCGCACGGGCCTGATCAGCAGCATATTTGCCATTGGCACTGATGCGGTCAGATACTTGGTGGGCCGACTTGCCGAGACGTTCTGCACCATCGCGCAGCGCCTGTTCGGCCCGGTCGCGCATGGGGCCAAGCTCATCGCTGATTTGCTTGGCGTTTTCGCTCACGATATGCGCGGCAGCCGATGCATTCTTGCGGGCAAGATCGCTTGCGACACGCGCGTTTTCGGAAATCATCGTGCCTGCCAGCTTCGCGGTTTCTGCAGCTTTGGCGCGCAGTTCGTCGCGGTTGTCGTTCACTGAAGCGAAAGCAGTCACGGCCTCTTCACGGGCGCGCTCGGCCAGTTGCAGTGCATCTTCCTTGATCCGCTCGGCGGCGGTTCTGATCGAATCGCTCATAAAATTCTCCCTAGCCAACGCACAATCAACACATGATCGTGCGTTACTCAGGGCATTACGCGCGTTCGGTCAGATAGGTTCCCGCTTTTGTTTCTACTGTAGATCTGTTCGATCTACCGATACAAAACGACCACCGGATCACTCCGATGGCCGCTTGTTCGTCAATATGGGTGCATATTCATGCTGCCGGCTCAAGCACCGGCGGGGCTTTTTTTGGCCCGTCTCCCGGACCAGGCTCTTTGGCATCGCCGTTGGTGCGGCGTTGCAGGCTGGCTTCATAGGGCGAGGCGTAGCGCTCGCGCAGGTCCTTCCATTCCATGACCATCGATCCGCCAGTGGCATTGTGCTGCTTTTCCCA
>NZ_JBGTFM010000147.1:0-1632 GCF_041747255.1 Blastomonas sp.
TGGTGCTGAATCTCGCGCGCGTCAAAGGCGGATGCGTCGTTCTTGCTGGGGCGCTTTGCGTGGCAGATCAAACAACACCCGGCGCTGCTTGAAATCGATCATCATCCGGTCGAACAGACGCAGCGTGCCCATGCCGAGCAATAGCGAGGGCGTATCGCCGAGGCCAAGCTCGCGAAATGCATCGGTATCGGCAAAGGCGATGGGGATATACTCAAAATGGGCACGGCCGATGCGAAAATCCCGCACCAGGCCATTGTCAGCCAGCAATGTCTGCCCCGTGACCGACGTCAGGCTGGCCTGTTGCAGCCCGGGAGTCGTGCTGCTGCGCAGCCGTCGTTGCAGGGCAAGGTTGCCGATGTTTGACTGCGCGCCGGTATCGATCACCACATTGATCCGCTTGCCGTCGATGGTGGCATCGGTGAAGATCAGCTGGCCCGAGCGGCGGCGCGCGGTCACGACGATCTCGAACCCGCTGGTCGATACCCGCTGCGTGATATCCTCAACGATGATCTGGTTGGCGGCAAAATCGAACAGGATGCGTTGGTCCTGCAGGCCATCAAGCCCCAATATGCCGTCGGCCCCGATGTGATGCCGCTCCAGCATCGGCGCGACGACCTCACCATAATTCTGCCGGCCAAGCGTCAATTCGGGCACATAGACCGTCTCGACGATCTTGCTCCCCGCAATGCTGACCAGCCGAGCCATCGCAGCAAATTCTAGCGCCAGCGTGCCTGCGATGCCGCGCGACACGACGGTGCGTTCAGAGCCGGTGTCGATCAGGAACGAAAACGGCCCCTTGCCATCGATACTCACCGGCACAGTCATCCGGCTGGCGCGATCCTGCATCAGATCGATCACCTCGGCATCGGCGCCGGGCGTGTCGGCGGCGGTGATCTCCTGCGCCATGCTGCCGGGGGCGGCACAGGCCGCGATCAGCAACAGCGCGCTGGCCAGCAGGCGGATTTTCATCGCGACATCCTCTCGCGCGCGGTGGTGTTGCCTTGTTGCGCGCAGCCCGAATTTACCACTTGCAAATCCCGCTGGCAATCAATCGCCGCGCATCGCCATTGCGGCGAGGCTTTCGGCCTCGACCAGCAGCGCATCATCGGCCGAGCCCTGCGCCACGCTTTCACGCCCGATCATCACCAGCAGCGGCACCGCCAGCGGGCTGACCCGGTCAAGGTCGACATGCAGCATCGTGCCCGCAGCGCGGTCAAGCAGGTCGCCCAGCCGCCCGACATCGGTCATCCGCGCGCGCGCATCGGCCCAGGCAGCCTCGATCAGCACATGGTCGGGCTCATATTTCTGCAGCACGTCATAGATCAGGTCGGTCGAAAAAGTGACCTGCCGCCCGGTCTTTTTCTTGCCCGGCTGCTGGCGCTCGATCAGCCCGCTGATCACCGCAACCTCGCGGAATGCGCGCTTGAGCAGATAGCTGTTCTCTACCCATGTCGTGAACTCATCGGTCAGGATGTCGGCCGAAAACAGGGATGCAGGGTCGGTCACCGGTTTGAGGCTCCACACCCCAAGCGCATAATCGCTGGCGACAAAGCCCATCGGTTGCAGCCCGCGATCCTCCATCCGCCGTGTGAGCAGCATCCCCAGCGACTGATGCGCATTCCACCCCTCGAA
>NZ_JBGTFM010000148.1:0-9218 GCF_041747255.1 Blastomonas sp.
GCGCGCTACTCGCTATCCTTGGGCGGCTTGCCCGCATCACGCACCGTCCAATATTGCCAGGCGAGCAGGCCGAGCACCACCGCGCCGGTGAAACCCATTTCGAGGATGCCGATATTGTCGCCAATCCATTCGCTCATGTCAGGCCTCCGCGCGCTGTGACGGGCGGCGCGCCGGGCGCGCGCCAATGGTGAACCGGATGATCAGACTGATGCCGATTATGCTGGGCACTGCCCAGATCAACGGATTAAAGACATGGTCTGGCACCAGCCGGATCAAGCCGACCGAGAGGAAAGCGGTGTAAGCGGAAATGCCCATGCCCAGAAGCGCGCGGAAATGCTCTGCCACATGGCCGCGTGGCGGCACCGCACGGCGCCAGATATAAAACTGCTGGGTGGCAATCGCCGCCAGCCCGACCAGCGCCACCGCTGCCATCAAGGGCTGGCCGATGGTCAACCCGAAATACCCGCACCACAGCGCCGAGAGCGCGACTGCGCCCAGCAGCGACTGGGTCAACGGGCCACGCAAGGCGCTGCGGTTGCCGCGATGGCGCACGACGAGCAGGCCATAGCCAGCAAAGCCGATGGTGAGCATACCCAGATACAGCATCATCCAGCCGAACAGCCCCGCGAACAACACCCTGTCGGTGATCATCGGTAATCGCTGTTCCGTCCCGAACAGCGAGAGCAGCGCCATTGCGATGGCGAGCAGTCCGGCGACGATAAACGCATAGACCGCAATCCGCCCCCAGCGGCGATGTGCCTGCCCGCCCTTGCGCGCCGCAATCGGCACCCAGAACGCAATCAGCCCGGTTGCTCCGGCGATAACGTGGAGGACAACCAGGGCTTCAAAAAGGTGCATATCTAAAGGCCTTAGCGATAAGATGTGCGCACGACTGTGTCGCAGGATCAACCATATCGCAGCCAGGAAGGCAAACCTCCTCCCCGGGCAAACCCGGGGAGGAGCAGCGTCAGTTGCCCGCTGCCGCAGCGACCGGAGCCGCTGCGCCGGGGGTTTGCATCATCGGGCCAGACGGAACCGCCGAACCTGCGCCCGGCAGGGTCAGCAGAGCCGGATAGTCCTTGGCCATCTGGGCACCGCCCAGAGGCTTGCGCTGCTGCTGGTGGCAAGTGGCGCAGTTGGTCTTGTAAGGATCACCCTGCGGGCCCAGCCGATTGGCCGGGAACACACTGGCCAGCGGATGGATATATTCTTCGTTGGTGTTCTTCACCATCTGCAGGCCATACCAGGCCAGCGAACGCTGCGGGCTGCTCTGCTCCCATTGCGCGAACGAACGGCTGTTGTGGCAATAGGTGCAGTTGACCCCAAGCGATTGCGACAGGTGCATCATGATGGCGTAATTGCCTTCGGTATCCTTGATGCTCGAACGGTTGGCGGTGGTCGGGTGGATGGTCTTTGAGATGACCCGCGCCGCGCCGGATTGCGTGCGCATATACTTGGCATACGTATCCACCGGCAGCGAGGTGTAGCCAACCGCCTCCACCGGTGTGTTCTGGCCGCGCTTGTTGCCCATCAGCCGGCCATCGCCAGGCTTGGGATCGGTCCACACATATTTGGGCACCGCGTTGCCACGGTGACAGGTGTAGCAGGTGACCCCGGTCTGTTTGACATGGTCGGAGTAGTTCTGGTTGATGCTCTGCGTCATCTGGATCATCCGGCGCGCGACAACCTTGGTATATTTGCTGTCGTCGGCCAGGTTTTCCGGAACGTGGCAGTAATTGCACCCGGCTTCAGCAGCTGGCGCGTCGGCCGGCACGATCCACTGGGTGATCGCCGCCATGGTGTAATCGAACTCTTCCTTGCTGACATGCGCCAGCACGTTGACGTTCTCATACGCCTGGCCCGCCGTTTCCCCGCTGGAAGGCGGAAGCTCATATGGCGGGGGCGGCACTTCACCGGGGGCGGTGGCATTGCTGCGATCATTGATCTGCACAATCCCGGTGCCCCGATAGCCGGTCTGTTCCGACGATTTGGGCCCGATTTCACACCCGGCCAGCAGGACCGTTGTGGCGGCAAGCGCCCCAATCGTGGTCAGTTTTGACATCATACGCATGGCTGTCAGCTCCCTTGCAGGCTTGGATCAACAACACCGGTGCTGGGATAGGCAGGCGCAAAGCCATGATCCTGTGCCCAGAGATACCAGTTATCGACAACCGTGCCGGTCAGCAGGATGCCGATCCCGCCGGTAAGTGTGGTCAGCACTGCAAACCACCAGGCCCAACGATGGATCGATTCCATGGTGGCATTGAATCCCATGGTCCAGCGCCAGAACAGACCCGCACGCTCACTCGCCGTGCCGCGGTCGTAAATCTGTTCAATCTCGCGCTCGCCTCCATAGCGACCCACAGCCAGAATAGTGGCCCCGTGCATGGCAAAAAGCAAGGTGGAGCCATACAGAAAGGCGATCGAAAGCGCATGGAACGGATTGTAGAACAAGTTGCCGTAGCGGATCGAGAAAGCGGCGGTCCAGTCAAGATGCGGGAAGATGCCGAACGGTACTGCTTCTGACCAGCTGCCGAGCATCGCGGGGCGAATGAAACCCAGCACCAGGAACAGCCAGATCGCGCTGAGGAAGGCCCATGAAACGTGCGTGCCCATGCCCAGCGCCTTGGCGCGGATATAGGTGCGTGCCCACCAGAGCAGAACCGAGGCCGTCAGCAGGAAGCCGGCGATGATCCACCAGCCGCCCTCTGCCAGCGGTACCATCGGCGAGAAGCCGTATTCCGGGCCCGGCGGTTCAAGCGCCAGCCAGAAGAACTGCTTGGCGAACTGCATCGGGCTCCATGCAACCGAGGCCAGCATATTGAGCCCGATAATCACGAAGGACAAGGTGCCCATCAGCAGCGATGCGAGACCCAATTTGCCGAGGTAAATCGGGCCGAGCTGTGCCTGGCCAAATTTGCCCATCCAGTCGCTATAGCCAGTAACATTGATGCGGCTGTCGCTGCCATCCTTGTGCGGCATGCCGAGTTCGGGATGCCCGCGCAGCTGGACCTGAGTGAAGATATTTTGGTAACGTGCCATCTTGATTTCTCCCCTCAAGCCCAGATCGGCAGGTTGAGCCACCAGCTCCACCATTCGGGCCATCCGCGGGTCCAGAACGGACCGGATATGATGATGCAAATTGCGCTCCAGAAACCGGCGTTGAGCGCCAGCAGCAGGCCCACGCGGTGAATGCCGAGCGTGCCCACCGAATAGCCGATCAGATCGCGGAAGAACGTGTCTTCATATTCGGGAGACTTGACCTCTTCACCCTTGGCCGGGTTGGTGGCTGACAAGATCAGCGAACCGTGCAGGCCAAGCGCCAGGGTGGTGGTGAAGAAGAACGACACCGCCAGCATGTGCGCCGGGTTATAGTGGAAGTGCAGATACTGGTAGCCAACGTTCGACACCCAGTCGAGGTGGCTGAAGATACCGTAAGGGAAGCCATGTCCCCAAGCACCCAGCAGCAGCGGGCGAAACACCACCAGCGTCACATAGGCAAAGATGGCGACGCCGAAGGCGAACGGGACATGATAGCCCATGCCCAGCTTTCGGCAGATTTCCACTTCGCGCAGCGCCCAGCTGACGAACGCGCCAATCGCGCAGACCGTGATGATCTGCCACAGACCGCCTTGCAGCAAGGGGGCCAGGCCCAGGCCATAACTCAGATCAGGCGGTGCAATGCTGATCAACCATGGGTTCCATGTTCCCCCCTGCGACGCGCCGTAAAAAATCAGCGTCGTGCCGAGAAGGGAGAAAAACAACGTCGTGATCCCGAAGAAGCCGACATAAAATGGACCAACCCAGAAATCGAACAGATCTCCGCCGATCAGCGTACCGCCTCTGACGCGATATTTTCTCTCGAAGCTCAAGAGCGCCATTGCCAGACTCCTTCGTTAGCGGCCGCACCATCAAGGCGGCGCGCCGGATAGATTATTTCATCAAGTTCAAGCCACCAGTGGAAGGGACGGACCGGATAGAGCCAGTCTCGCCGGTCCGCCCATTATCGCCTTGGAAAGGCGACACACTGGCCAAACCCTGAGGTCAGGGCGTAATCGCCGATGCCGCAGCCACCGCCGCAGGCGCGGCTGAAGACATAGGGGGCTCCAGCCAGTTGAACCGGTTTGTGCTCAACAGGATGAAGTGGATGAGGAGTGCGAGGACGAACAAGAAAACTGCCAGGGCAGTCAGGATCTTGGCGCCATCGAACATTTGCCACATTCTATGCATAATAAATTCCGTTCTTAACTGAGTTGGACGTCAGTCACCGGGTCGAGGCTCGATGTCGCTTCATAGCCGGGCGTACCCGGGAACCATGGGCGCCACTGCCAGACCAAGATGTGTGCGATGATCGCAACGATGGTAAAGAAGGCAAAGCTTGCGACGAAGAGCTTGTGGAACTCCTTCGCTTCGCTTTCCGTCAGGTAGGTCGTAGGACCCATCCCTTCATCTGCCATGAGATATTCTCCTTAGCTTCCAGATTTGGAAGAACGCCAAAGCGGCGCCCTCCAGGCGATATCCGTGTGGGAAAATTCCCATGCGGATGGTGGAGGCCCCGTCCCAAGGCCGATGACTGGACCAGCCGCTCACGCGGGCTGACCCATATTCTGTGCGGCGGCTTCCTCCAGCCGCACTTCGGATACTGTCGTCTCATTGGCGCGGCGCGCGGCGCGCTCCGCCATGTCGCGCAGGCGCTTGGCGGCGGAGATCCGCACCAGCACCGGTTGCGCCTCGATCAGCGCGTCAAGCCGCGCCTTGGCCTCAGCCGTCCAGTCGAGTTCCCGCTCGATCCGTGACGGCGTGGCTTCAACCGCATCCATTTGCGTGGACAGCGGCAGAATATGGAACAGCGCATCAAACAGCGCATTGCAAACTTCCTGCACCAGATAGGTGGCGCCCGAATAGCCCATGAACGGCGTGCCGGTATGGCGGCGGATCACCGCGCCAGGGAAGCTTGCCGGAATATACATGCCGCGCGCGCCGCACTCGGCCATATACATGCGCTCGTTATAGCTGCCGAACACCACCAGCGGCGGGTTGCTGCGGATCGCCTCGCGCACCGCATGGTTGTCGGTCTTGACCCCCGCTGTCCGGCTGAAGGCGAAGTTGCAGGGCAGCCCCATGTCATGCTCAAGGAAATTGCGGATGCCGCGCGCATATGTCTCGTTGGCGACGATGCCAAAGCTCGCGGTGCCAAAGAAATCCTGCGTGACCGAGCGCCACAGATCCCACAAAGGCTTGATTGTCGTGTGCTTCTCGCGGTCGATGAACGGCTCGGGGTTCAAGCCCGTCAGCTCGCCCAGCTTGCGCAGGAACAAGGTCGTCGATTCCAGGCCGATGGGGGCCTGCAGATAGGGCCGCTCGAGCGTTTCGCACAGGTTGCGGCCGAATTCGCGATACATGCAGATGTTGACTTCTGCGTCCGCAAGCTTCTTCACATCGGCCAGATGGCTGCCCAGCGGGAAGACCATGTTGAGCTCGCAGCCAATGCCTTCGACCAGTCGCTGGATTTCAGCGAGATCGCTGGGCATGTTGAACGTGCCATAGATCGGCCCCAGGATGTTGACCTTGGGCTTTACCCCTTCCTTGCGGGGGGCAAGCGGCTTGACCTTCTTGGGGCCAAATTCGGTCCACAGCCAGGTCAGCGCGCGGTCGGCTGACTGCCACTGATCCTCATCGATGGTGCGCGGCAAAAAGCGGCGGATGTTGGTGCCATTGGGGGTCACCCCGCCGCCGATCATCTCGGCAATCGAACCGGTCACCACCACGGCGGGCAGATCAGGATCGAGCGAGGCCCAGGCACGGCGCATCGCGCCTTCGGTGCCGGTTTTGCCCAGTTCTTCCTCGCCCAGACCGGTGACGACAATCGGCAGTTCGTGCGGCGGCAGCGCGTCGGTATAATGCAGCACCGATGTCACCGGCAGGTTTTCACACCCCACCGGACCATCGATGATCACCTGCAGGCCCTTGATTGCAGTGAACGCATAGACCGCGCCCCAATAGCCGCCGGCCCGATCATGATCGATGATCAGCGTCATATCTCAATCCTCCCCGGGTTTGGGGCGAAGGAAGTGCGAATCTCGAAAATCCTCCCCTTTAAGGGGCGGTGGCATGGCGCAGCCATGACGGAGGGGCGTCTATATTGGCGCGCGGGTGTCACCCCTCCACCACTGCGTGGTCCCCCTCCCCTTGCAGGGGAGGATTTATGGATGGCCGACGTCCTCATGAGCCGATCGCCTCTGCTGACTTGTTGAGGCCAACCATGCGCGCGGCGTATTTTTTCTTGAATTCGGGGCGGTCAACCGGCGTATCGCGCCAGATGCCTGCGTTTTCGTCGGCACCGACGCCGTCAAAAAAGCTCTGCATTTTGTTGAAACGGTCCTGATTGGCGAGCGCGGCATTGACCACCAGTGCCAACGAGCCTGCGCCCGCGACACCCATCAGCGGCCGTGCGGAAATCAGGTTGGTGAAATAGAGCGCCGGGATCGCCTCGCTCTTGGCGTGCTGGACCACCGGTGTGGTGCCGATAGCGAGATCGGGGCGGTATTCCTCAACCGCCGCGATGTCCTGCTCAAGGCTGGCGCGATACTGGATGCGCACGCCCTTGGCTTCGAGCCAGACGCGATCAGGCTCTGACCAGCGCGTCTTGGGGCACGCGGTGCCGACATAGGGCACGTCCGCGCCGCTTTCGATCAGCAGACGCGCGACCAGCAGCTCGGAACCTTCATAGCCCGAAACGGTGATGCGGCCCTTGATCGGATTGGCGGCAAGGGCGGCGCGGATCGCGGCGACAAAGCCATCCTTGGCGGTATCGACAATCGACTGCTTGATGCCGCAGGCTGCGCCGATGGCGTCGAGCCACGCAGCGGTGCCATCGGCGCCAACCGGCGCGGAGCCGATAACCGGACGACCGGCGTGATCAAATTCGCGCACGCTGGCGGTATAGAACGGGTGGATCGCGGCGACCGCGGCGCAATCGAGCGCGCTGTAAAGCTCGCGCCATTCGCGGGTCGGCACGACCGGGCCAGCAGCCAGACCCAGGGGCTCCAGCATCTGGCCGATGCCCACCGGATCGACCGGGAACATTTCGCCGAGCAGGGTAATCGTGGGGCGATCGGGGCGGTGACTTGGCGCGGCGACCGGGCCTTGCGAGGCTTCCTTGCGGGCATAAGCCAGCATGGCGCCCGCCAAAACGTCCTTGGCCTCTGCATGGGTCGGGATGCCGAAACCGGGAACATCGATGCCGATGATGCGCACGCCGTTGATTGCCTTGGGCAATCCCTGCAACGGCACGCCTGAGGCTGTCGGCACGCAAAGGTTGGTGACGACGATGGTGTCATAGAGCGCCGGATCGGCCATCTCATGCACGGCATCGCGAATGTCTTCGTAGAGCTTGCCGGTAACCAGGGTTTCCGAACTGAACGGCACGTAGCCGACCGAGCGGCGAGCGCCGTAAAAATGCGAGGTGAAGGTCAGGCCATAGACGCAGCAAGCCGAGCCCGACAGGATTGTCGCGGTGCGGCGCATGCGCAGGCCAACGCGAAGTGAACCGAAGGCCGGGCACATGCTTTGCGGCTGATCGTGCGGGCCCTTCGGATAATCGGCCTCGTAACGCGCCAGAACCTCGCCCTTGCCGGCCTTTTCGGCCGCCGCGCGCATCGTGTCCTTCGACGAACACCCGCCTTCGACAGGCGGGGTCGCAAGATCGATGCGATCCGGGTTGCGTGGCGCTGGGGTGGCGAAGGCGTCACTCATACGCTGTCATAAACCACTTCGAGCGAGGGCTTTTCTTCGAACACACCGCCGCGCATGTCGGCCTGACTTGCGGGCACCAGTTCGACGCTGCCACCGGTGTCTTCGGGCTTGAACAGGCCGAGCAGTCCATCCTGCGTCAACGGACGCGGCGGGGTTGGCTGGGCTTCGGCGACGTTGATCGCGAGCTCCTCAAACAGCGACGCCCATTCGGTGTCGGGCCGTCCGATGATCTGGTAATTGGCCGACTTGCGGCGGATGTCCTCATTGGCAGGGATCGAGGCGAGCACCGGAATGCCGACCGCATCGGCAAATGCCTGCGCCTCGCCGGTGCCGTCATCCTTGTTGATCAGAATGCCCGCAACGCCGACATTGCCGCCCATCTTGCCGAAATAATCGACCGCCTTGCAGACGTTGTTGGCCACATAAAGCGATTGCAGATCGTTCGAGGCGACGACGATGACCTTCTGGCACATGTCGCGGGCAATCGGCAGGCCAAAACCGCCGCAGACCACATCGCCCAGGAAATCGAGCAGCACGAAATCAAAGCCCCAATCGTGGAAGCCCAGCTTTTCGAGCAGTTCAAAGCCATGGATGATGCCACGTCCGCCGCAGCCGCGACCGACTTCCGGGCCACCAAGTTCCATTGCGAACACACCGTCACGCTGGAAGCACACGTCTTCGATGCGCACTTCTTCGCCCGCGAGCTTTTTGGCGCTGCTGGTTTCGATGATCGTGGGACACGCCTTGCCGCCGAACAGCAGGCTGGTGGTGTCAGACTTAGGATCGCAGCCGATGAGCAGCACGCGCTTGCCCTGCTGCGCCATCATGTAAGAAAGATTGGACAGTGCAAAGCTCTTGCCCGATCCGCCCTTGCCATAAATCGCGATGATCTGCGTTTCCTTGGTCACAGGGCCGGTCGCAACAGGATCAGGCTCGTGCGACGCCTCTTCACGCAGCGCCGCCGTATCTGGTCCGGAATTTTCCAACATCGTCATGCGCAAGCGCTCCAATCGAGTATCATTTTCAGGCATTTGGGGTCGCCAAAGGCGGTGGGATAAGCGCTTTGGGCACTCGCCACCGGCTGGATGTGCGACACCAGGCCTGCGAGGCTGAGCGCCCCGCTTGAGACCATCGCGCGGATCGCGACCAGGTCATCGGGACCCCATTCAGCGGCGACGCGAATTCGCGCCTCGCGCATGAAGGCGGGGGGGAATGTGAAGCTGAGCGGCTGCTGGTAGAAGCCCGCGAGATTGACCTCGCCGCCCTTCGCCAGCCGCGCGATTAGCGTATTGAGCAGGCTCGAATCGCCGCTGACATCGCAGATGCTGCGATAATCGCGGCGCGTGTCCGCATCGGGATGGACGATCTCGTAACCGACAGCGCCGGTACTCCGCAGCGGGTTGATTTCCCACACGGTCGGCGGCGGCGCGCCGGTCGCGATGGTCAAACGTGCGAGCAAACGG
>NZ_JBGTFM010000149.1:0-4061 GCF_041747255.1 Blastomonas sp.
CGAGCGCCTTGCGCGCCTCGGCAAGCTCGCGCTCCAGCGTGCGGCGTTCGTCGATCAGCGCGGCAATGCGCGCCTCGACCTCATCGGGCGCGGTCTTGACGAGGGCGGCGATGGCTTTCAGCCGCTCATCGCGCGTTACCAGCCACTGGCGCGCGCCCTCGCCGGTCAGCGCCTCGATCCGGCGCACGCCGCTGGAGACCGCGCTTTCCGAAACGATCCGGAAAATGCCGATATCGCCGAGCGCGCGAACATGCGTGCCGCCGCACAGTTCGACCGAATAATGCGCGTCAGTGGCACGTCCCATTGACAACACCCGCACCTCATCACCGTATTTTTCACCGAACAGCGCCAGCGCGCCCGCCTGCACTGCATCATCCGGGGTCATCAGCCGGGTCGTCACGGGTTCATTGGCGCGGATCTCGGCATTGACCTCGACCTCAATCGCCGCAATTTCGGCATTGCTGAGCGCCTTGGTGTGCGAAAAATCGAAGCGCAGCCGGTCGGGCGCGACCATCGAACCCTTTTGCGTGACATGGCCGCCGAGATGGTGGCGCAACGCCGCGTGCAGCAGGTGCGTGGCGCTGTGGTTGGCGCGCAGTGCATTGCGTCGCTCGACATCGACCGCCAGATGCACGGTATCACTTACCGCGATGCTACCGCTCTCGATGCGCGCCTGATGCGCATGAAGGCGCCCGAGCGGCTTGCTGGTGTCCTCAACCGTTGCCTTGAGGCCCGCCAGCGAGGTGATCAGCCCGTTATCACCCATCTGGCCACCGCTTTCGCCGTAAAACGGTGTCTGGTTGACCATGATCGTGACGGTATCGCCTGCCGACGCTGAAGCGATCTCAGCGCCATTGCGAACCAGCGCAACGACCTGTCCCTCGCCCTCGTTTGCGGTGTAGCCGGTGAACTCGGTGCCGCCTTCGCGCTCGGCAATGTCGTACCAGACCTCGGCCGACGCTGCGTCGCCCGATCCCTTCCACGCGGCGCGTGCAGCCGCCTTTTGCGCCGCCATCGCGGTATCGAAACCGGCGCGGTCAACGCCAAGACCACGGCTGCGCAGCGCGTCTTCGGTCAGGTCATAGGGGAAGCCGAACGTGTCATAGAGCCGGAATGCGGTCTCGCCCGACAGTACGTCGCCTTGCGCAAGGTCGCTGGTCGCATCATCAAGCAGCTTCAGCCCCTTGTCGAGCGTCTGGCGGAAGCGGGTTTCCTCTCGCTCAAGCGTTTCTTCAATCAACGGCTGGGCGCGGCCCAGTTCAGGGAACGCCTGGCCCATTTCGGCGATCAAGGTCGGCACCAGCCGGTGCATCAACGGGTCTGCCGCACCCAGAATATGCGCGTGCCGCATCGCTCGGCGCATGATGCGGCGCAGGACATAGCCACGCCCCTCGTTAGCAGGCAGCACGCCGTCAGCGATCAGGAATGAGGTCGCCCGCAGATGATCGGCGATGACGCGGTGGCTCGCCTGGTTGGCACCCGTCGTGGCGGTGCCGGTGGCGTTGCCAGAGGCGGCGATCAGCGCCTTGAACAGATCGATGTCATAATTGTCGTGCACGCCCTGCATCACCGCCGCGATGCGCTCGATCCCCAGGCGGGTGTCGATCGACGGGCGCGGCAGATCACCGCGGCTGCCGTCGGCCTGCTGCTCGTACTGCATGAACACGAGGTTCCAGATTTCGATAAACCGGTCGCCGTCTTCATTGGGTGATCCCGGCGGACCACCGGGGATGTGATCGCCGTGATCGTAGAAAATTTCGCTGCACGGGCCGCACGGGCCGGTGTCACCCATCGACCAGAAATTGTCCGATGTCGCGATGCGGATGATCCGCTGTTCGGGGATCCCGGCGATCTTGCGCCACAGATCGAACGCCTCGTCGTCGGTGTGATAGACGGTGACGGTCAGCCGGTCGGCGGCCAGCCCCCAGGTCTTGATGACCAGCGTCCAGGCATGGTGGATCGCCTGTTCCTTGAAATAATCACCAAACGAGAAATTGCCGAGCATTTCAAAAAATGTGTGGTGCCGCGCAGTGTAGCCGACATTGTCGAGATCATTGTGCTTGCCGCCAGCGCGCACGCATTTCTGTGACGAGGTGGCACGCGCGTTGGCGCGCGCTTCCAGCCCTGTAAACACGTTCTTGAACGGCACCATCCCGGCGTTGACGAACATCAACGTCGGGTCGTTGTGCGGCACCAGCGGCGCCGATGGCACGATGTCATGTCCATGGCCGCCGAAATAGTCGAGGAATGAACGTCTTATGTCGTTTGTCGATGTCATGATCTGCGACATAAGACGAGTTGCAGCGAGATTGAAGCGTTATGTGCGGATGGCGCGTGCAGCGCCTCCGGCGCTTGGCGGTTCGCGGGGCATAAGGCGACATGGACCATATAAAGGCACCGCGATCACATGCTTTCGCACCTTTGTGACGCCAGCGGGGCAAGACACGGTTGACCGGCGCTATTACCCCAGGTCAGGGCAGGTGACTACGGGTAGGACACGAAAGTTTGCCTGACACCACCTGCGGCCACGCGAGGTTGCGGCCCCTCCACCACCCTGTTGTACAGGGTGGTCCCCCTCCCCGAGCAAGCTCGGGGAGAAAGGGAACAAATATCATTCGTCGTCGGCGCCCTCGTCGTCGGGGCCGGTCATCATTTCCTCGGCCACCTTGTCCTGTCGGTTACGGACGAGGGCCTCAATCTTGTCGGCCATCTCGGGGTTTTCCTTGAGGAAGGTCTTGGCATTCTCACGCCCCTGGCCGATGCGCACCGAATCATGGCTGAACCAGCTTCCCGATTTTTCCACGATCCCGGCCTTGACCCCAAGGTCGAGAATCTCGCCGATCTTGGAAATCCCCTCGCCATACATGATGTCGAATTCGACCTGCTTGAACGGCGGGGCGACCTTGTTCTTGACCACCTTCACGCGGGTCGCGTTGCCGACGATATCGTCGCGGTCCTTGATCTGGCCGGTGCGGCGGATGTCGAGCCGGACCGAGGCATAGAATTTGAGCGCATTGCCCCCGGTCGTGGTTTCGGGGTTGCCATACATGACGCCGATTTTCATGCGCAGCTGGTTGATGAAGATCACCATGCACCGCGAGCGGCTGATCGATCCGGTCAGCTTGCGCAGCGACTGGCTCATCAGCCGCGCCTGCAGGCCGACATGGGTGTCGCCCATCTCGCCCTCAATTTCCGCGCGCGGCACCAAAGCCGCTACCGAATCGACGACCAGCACGTCAATCGCGTTCGAGCGCACCAAAGTGTCGACAATCTCCAGTGCCTGCTCGCCGGTATCGGGCTGCGAGACGATCAGCTCATCAATATTGACACCGAGCTTTTTGGCATAGACCGGATCGAGCGCATGTTCGGCATCGACAAACGCTGCCGTGCCGCCGCCGCGCTGCGCTTCGGCAATCACGTGCAGCGCCAGCGTGGTCTTGCCCGAGCTTTCCGGGCCGTAGATTTCGATCACGCGGCCACGTGGCAGGCCGCCGACGCCAAGCGCGATATCCAGCCCCAAGGAACCTGTCGAAATCGATTCGACCTGCATCGTCTCCTTGGACCCCAGCCGCATCGCCGACCCCTTGCCAAAGGCGCGGTCGATCTGCGCGAGCGCTGCATCGAGCGCCTTTTGCCTGTCCATGGATTTAACCTCTTTGTCGGTCTGGATGAGTTTCAATTGCCCGGCCATCGCCACGCCTCCCTTGCCTAGTTGCTCCTGCGATCAGGTGCAACGACTCAGTGATGTATATGATTTGTTCTCGTAGAACAAGGGGGGAACGAGCGAGTCAGCCGAGTTGGGCCAGCGCCTCTTCCAGCCCAGCCATGCTGTAAGGCTTGGGCAGCGTTGGCCGGTCGGTCAGATGCGCCGGAATTTCATCCCCGCCGCCGCTGGCGAACACGAACGGCACGCCCTTGTCGCGCAGCGCCTCTGCCAATGGCCAGACCTTCTCTGTGCCCAGATTGACGTCAAGGATGGCACTGTCAAAGCCGCCTGCGGCAACCGCAGCGATGCCAGCAGCCACAGAGTCGACGGTGGACGTCACCTGATGGCCCAGCAG
>NZ_JBGTFM010000150.1:0-10918 GCF_041747255.1 Blastomonas sp.
CCCGTCCGCTCGCGCCCGATCAGCGCCATGAGCACCGCCGACAATGCAGTCAGCCCCGCGGCCATGTCGGCAGCGGGCGCGCCGGGAACTACCGGCGTTCCGTCGGGCCCGTCGTTGACGCTCAGAAATCCGCTCAGCGCCTGCACCGCCATGTCGTGCGCAGGATGGTGCGCCAGGGCACCCTCCTGCCCGAACGCGGAGATTGAACAGTAGATCACGCGCGGGTTGAGCGCCCGCACCGAGGGCCAGTCGAAGCCGAGGCGTTGCATTACACCTGGGCGAAACCCTTCGACGAACACATCGGCACGACGCACCAACGAAGCCAAGCGGGCTTTGCCCACCTCGCTCTTGAGGTCGAGCACGACGCTTTCCTTGCCGCGATTGAGGTTGGCAAACCAGGTCGAGTGGCCTTCTTCGTACGGCGCCTGGCTGCGCGTCGGATCGCCGGACGCAGGCTCGACCTTAATCACCCGCGCCCCTTGATCGGCCATCATCAGCGTCATCATTGGTCCCGGCAGGAACTGCGTTAGGTCGACGACAGTAAGTCCCGACAGCTTGCCCATGACTCAGACCACTCCGCCAGCGCGCAGCCGGGCGATATCGTTTCCGGAGTAGCCGAGCGTGCCCAGAATCGTGTCGTTGTCTGCTCCTAGCAGCGGGGCAGCGCGGTTGGGCAGCCGCTGGCCGTCAAGCTTGAGCGGGTTGGCCAAACCCTTCATTTCCGGATTATCAGGATGATTGATTTCGCAACGCATCCCGATCGTCTCAAGCCAAGGATTGTCGAGCGCTTGGGCGAACTCGTTAACCGGAGCGACCGGGACATGACCGGCGAGCAACTCGACCCAATACGCGACCGGCTCCTGGCCGAAATGCGCGTCGAGCAGTGCTGTCAAGGCGTCGCGGTGCGTTAGCCTGTCGGCGTTGGTGGCAAAACGCGAGTCGGCGGCAAGGTCCGGCCGCTCGATCCGCTGAGTCAGCTTGTCCCAGAACTTGGGTAGCTGGCACATCACAAACAGCCAGCCATCTGCCGCGCGGACCATTTGGCTCGGGGTGGCGTCGGGATGCGCCGAGCGGGGGTTGCGGCGCGTCTCGGTGCCCTCGTTCAGATACCACAGGGCGGGATAGCTGAGCTGGTGAACCGCGGCCGAAAGCAGGTCGGTGTCGACGTCCCGGCCCTTGCCCGTGCGCTGCGCGTCGACGAGCGCGGCAAGGAAGCCGGTCGCCATGATCGTCCCGGTGATGAAGTCGACCATCGACAGACCCATCCGCTGCGGCTCGCCCGCCGGATCTCCGGTGAGCGCCATGTAGCCGGCCTCCGCCTGCATCAGATAGTCGTAACCCGGCCACTTCGCCCGTGCATTGTCGCGGCCATAAGCCGAGAGGTGCGCGCAGACGATCGCCGGATTGATCGCCCCCAGCGCCGCGTAATCGAGCCCGAGCCGCGCGGGCAAGTCGCCGCGCAGGTTGTTGACCGCCCCGTGCGAAGTCTTCACCAGCCTATGCAGCACCTCTTGCCCTTCGGGCAGGTTGAGGTCGAGTGTAAGCGACTTCTTGTTGAGGTTAAATGCCTGGAAATAGAGGCTTTCGTCCGCTCGCAGGAAGTGCGGCCCCACCGCCCGCGCGGTGTCGCCACCGCCAGTCGCTTCGCCATCTTGGCCACCGCGCCGCGGCGGTTCGATCTTGATCACCTCGGCCCCGAGCTGGGCGAGGAACATCGTACCGTAGGGGCCCGCGCCGTATTGCTCGGCGCTGATCACACGGAAGCCGGTGAGCGGCAGCGCAAGTTCGCTCACGCGGGGTTCCGCTTGACCCACTGCTTGGCGATAATGATCCGCTGCATCTCGTTGGTGCCCTCGCCGATGCACATCAGCATCGAATCGCGATAGTAGCGCTCGATGTCGTA
This sequence comes from Blastomonas sp., assembly GCF_041747255.1. Classification (GTDB taxonomy): domain Bacteria; phylum Pseudomonadota; class Alphaproteobacteria; order Sphingomonadales; family Sphingomonadaceae; genus Blastomonas. The sequence continues at coordinate 1,904 of NZ_JBGTFM010000150.1, forward strand.
TTCCTTGGAATAGCTGTAGCCGCCGTAGATGCGCATGGCTTCCTGGCTGTTCTCGACCGCCGCTTCGGAGGCGAAGTACTTGGCCATACCGGCTTCGAGATCGCAGCGCTCACCCCGATCATAGGCCTCCGCGGCATCCATCGTCAGCAGCCGCGCGGCGCGCGCGCGGGTGACCATCTCGCCGAGCTTCAACTGGATCGCCTGGTGCTCGGCAATCGGCTTGCCCATCGTATGGCGCTGTTGCGCGTATTCGGTCGCCAGCCGCAGCGACCCTTCGGCCAAGCCAACCCCCCGCGCGGCGACGTTGATCCGCCCGAGCTCGAGCCCGCCGGTCGCCTGGAAGAAGCCCTGTCCCTCGACCCCGCCGATTAGCTGGTCGGACGGCACACGGTAGTTGTCGAAGATCAGCTCGGCGCTGTCGATGCACTTGTAGCCGAGCTTGTCGAATTTCTTGCCAGTGGTGAAGCCGTTCCGCTTGTCGGCGATGAACAGGCTCATGCCTTTGTAGCGCGGGCTCGCTTCGGCGTCGGTCTTCACGAGCAACGCGAAGCAGCTGCCGTTGAGCGCGTTGGAAATCCAGGTCTTGGTGCCGTCGATCACATAATCGTCGCCATCACGCCGCGCGACGGTGCGGATCGCCTGGAGATCGGTGCCCGCGTTCGGCTCGGTCAGCGCGAGTCCGCCGCGTATCTCGCCACTGGCGAACTTGGGCAGCCACTTGGCCTTTTGCGCGGGTGTGCCGAAGCGTTCAACAGCGGCCGCCATGATCAGGTGTGAATTGAAAATGCCGGTGATCGCCATCCAGTAGCTCGAGATGCGCATGACGATCTTGGCATACGTCGTCGCGGGCAGGCCGAGGCCGCCGTATTCCTGCCCGATGGTGGCACCGAACAGGCCCATCTCGGCCATCTCGTCCACGAGCTTAGCCGGCCACAGGTCATTATGATCGTGATGCATCACAACCGGGATCACCGAGCGTTCGAGCCAGCGGTCGATCGCGTCGAGGAAGGCTGCCTCCTCGTCGGGGTCGATCGTGCGGCCCTGGTCGGCCATCAATGCGGGCGCACTCGCCACGGCGGTTCTCCTAATCGTCCACGGGGCCGCAGCCCCGCTTCCACACCAGCACGGTGCGCTTGTAATGGCTCACGATCTTGCCGTCCTGGTTCTTGCCGACGGTCTTGAACGTCACGATGCCCTGGTCGGGCCGGCTCTTGCTTTCGCGTTTCTCGAGCACCTCGCTCTCGCAATAGAGCGTGTCACCGACAAACAGCGGGTGAACCATCCGCACTTCGTCCCATCCCAGGTTGGCGATCGCCTTGCCGCTGGTGTCGGACACGCTCATCCCGGTCATCAATGCGATGGTCAGCGGGCTGACCACCAGTGGCTTGCCGAACTCGGTCTTCTTGGCGAATTCGTAGTCGAAGTGCGCCGGGTGCGAGTTCATCGTCAGCAGCGTGAACCACACATTGTCGGCATCGGTGATCGTCCGGCCGGGGCGATGCTCATAGATATGACCGACGACAAAATCTTCGTACGAGCGGCCAAATGTTTCCCGGAACCTTCCCGGCGAAACCTCTGCTACACCATCACGCATCTGCCATGCTCCCTTTGCTGGCCAAGCCCTCTTTGGCGAGCATCGCGCGCATCCGCGCCACGATGGGGGCTTCAAGCATCTTGCCGTTGTGGCGGATCGCCATGCAGCCTGCGGCCTCATAGGCGGCAATGGCGGATTGCGCTTCGCTGATCGCCGCATCATCCGCGCCAAAGCCGGTGTTGATCGCTTCAACCTGCGATGGATGGATCGCCGCCTTGGCGACGAAGCCAAGCGCGCGCACCTTGCGGCATTCATCTGCCAGCCCGTCTGCATCGTCCAGCTGGACAAAGGGCACGTCAATCGCGGGCACGCGCGCATCGGCACAAGCCATGACAAACTGGCCGCGCGCCACCAGCAGCGGATCGAACGCCAGATCGACGCCCAGTTGTGCGGCAAAATCGCCGCCGCCGAACATCATCGCGGTGACCTGCGGCGCGCGCGCGATGTCGTGCGCGACGCGCAGTCCCGCGACGGTTTCGATCAGCGGGATGATGCCGATCGCGTTATCCCCCAGCACCCGTGCGACTTGCGAAATTTCGGCGGCGCTCTCAACCATCGGCACGAACAACAGCGCGGGACGAACCTCTGCCTCGGTCAGCGCGATCAGGTCTTTGAGGCCATGGCGCGTCATCACGCTGTTGATCCGTAGCGCGGCGCGGCGCCGGTCAAGCCGGGCCAGTGCATCGATCACTGCGCTGCGCGCGGTGTCCTTGTCTGCCGCTGCCACGGCATCTTCCAGATCGATGCACACCACGTCAGCGGCACTCGGAAAGGCCTTGGTGATGCGGTCGCTGCGCGATCCGGGCACAAACAGGATGCTGCTGGCGGTAAACATGGTTGACGAAACTGCTCCCCGGGGATCGATTTGTGGCTTCACAATTTGTCCGGACAAATCTAAAGTCAAGCGCAAATGGAGATAAACATGGAGGGACTCGATATTATGCGCATCCGCGACACGCTATTCGCTGCCGGTCTGGCCGCCACCTGTCTGGCCGCTCCGGCCTATGCCCGCACGCTTGACCCGGCAAAGCCCGAAGATGCGCTCGAGATCATGAAACGCTCGCAATGCGGCGTAAAGGACAATGTGCCCGCCGTGTACCGCTGGGCGGGCAAGATCTACAGCCGCCGCGATGGGGAGCCGGACAAGCACCTGTTCAACATGGAAGGGATGAACATCCGCCAGTGCGTGACCGTCACCGATCCGCAACGCGGCACCGGATACCGCATGGTGAGCCGCGAGATCACGCTGTATCTCGACCCCAAGACCAACGAAGTGCTGCGCACGTGGCAGAACCCATGGACCAGCAAAAGCGTCGAGGTGATGCACATCGCCAACGACCCGGTCAATTCGCGCCCGACCTTTCCGGTCACTGCCGATGGCAAGCCCTACAGCATCAACCTCACGCGGATGGGCGACATGTTGCTGTTGGGTTTTGAAGCACCGCTCTATTACATCAACCCGCTGGCCGGTGATTATCAGGATTATGTCGGCAACAAATATCACGCCATGGAAATTTTCGACTTCTCGATGCCCGCAGCGGCGCTTGACACCAAAATGGCGTCGGTCCATCCGACGGTCGCCTGGGTGCGGATATCGGACTGGATGCCATGGATGATGATGGAGAGCCGCCAGGGCCAGATGGTTTTCAACGCCATGGGCGTGAAGCTCACCAGCTTTGATGAACTGCCGCCGGTGATGAAGCAGGAAATCGCTGCGAACTATCCCACCTATACCGCGCCGCCACCGGTGGATGACACGCGCCCCAACGAGACAACCTGGACGGTGTTCAAGAAGAAGATCGACGCCCAGCGCGCCAAGGACGGTGCGAAGCCGCCCGCCGCGGGCCATTGAACGATCTCCACACCAATTGACGAGGAAAAAACCCCCGGAAGCCTTCCGGTTTCCGGGGGTTGATTATGGACCTTGTCGTCAAGGCTCCACAGGTGTCAGCATCAGAAACGCCCGGTAAAGTTCACCCCGAAGCGGCGGCCGGGGCGCGGGGCACCGACGAAATTACGCTTGAGGCTGTCGTTGCCATCGGCATAGCGCAGGATCTGGGTGACGGCGTCCTCATCAAACAGGTTGCGCACGTAAAACTGCACGCGGAACGTGTCGTTCTGCGCGCCGATCCGCGCATCGACCACGGTTGAATCACCGGTGCCCAACAGGTTGTGGACCTGCGCCCAGCTGTTCGAGATCAGCGTGACGTTTGATCCGGCAAAGAACTCCCAGTCGCCCCCCAGCGGTGCGCGGTAATCGATATCGGCAAACACCTGATGCTTGGGCGCACGCGGAATGGCATTGCCACGGATCGATCCGAAGATCGGTGTGCACGCGGCAACATCGGGAAACTGCCGCCCGGTCGAACAGTTGACCAGCCCGTCATCGGCAACATCATTGAGCACGCCCTGCGTTTCATCGATGCCGCGCTTGAAGCGCGAATCGGCCATCGCGTAGTTGGCGGTCAGCGTCAGGCGGTTTGACGGCCGCATCTGCAGCTCGAACTCGAGCCCCTTGATTTCAGCATCGCCCGCGTTGCTGATCGCCGACACGGTGTTGCCCGCGTTACGGACATTCTGGGTGAGCTGATAGCCCTCCACATTGTTTAAAAACAGCGCGACATTTGCGGTCAGCATCCCGTTCAGGAACTGGTTCTTGCTGCCGATTTCGAAGCTTTCGACCGTTTCGACATCAAAGGAAGGCACCCCGGCCAGGATGGCCACCGGACCGTTGAAGCCGCCCGGCTTTTGTCCCGTTGCGTAGATCGCATAGAGCAGATTGTCGCGGCTGAGCTTGTAATCCAGCGTAACGCGCGGGTCGAACCGCTTGAAGGTTTCCCCGACGATCAGCGCGGCAGGCGTCGGTTGCCCGGCGTTGCGGGTGATCGTTTCCTGCTGCACCTTTTCTTCGGCATAGCGGCCTTCTGCCGACAGGGTCAGCTTGTCGGTGATGTTGAACGTCGCCGATCCGAAAATCGCGACGTTGCGGATGTCGAAATTGTTGACGTTGCGCGACTGCGGCACTGCGGGCGTCAGGCCGATGGGGACCGTCACGAAGCACCCGGGCTGCGCGGCACAGGCGCGTTGCCGTGCGGCAACGGCGCTGGCCTGGGCGCGGGCCAGCGCATCAGCGGGCACCTCGCGAATATCGCGGCTGTCGTCTGACTGATCGAAATAATAGCCGCCCACCATCAGGCTAAAGCCGTCGCCCTTGTAATCGAGGCGCACTTCCTGCGACCAATCCTTGGCGATCGAGCGACCGGCGAAGGAAAAATCCACTGTCGTGCCGATGGCACCAAAGGCAGGGCCGCCGAGAGGCACGAGCGCAAAGATCGCGGTCTGGAAGCTCGTATCCGAATAATCGCCGTCGGTAACCAGCCGGTCATAGCGGCGGTTATAGCCGCTCAGCGAGGTGATCGTCAGCCGATCGGACAGATCATATTCCATCTTCAGGCTGACGTTATTGGTTTCTGCCTTCAGACCAACCTGATCAGGGTCACGAAATTGGCGGGTAAAATCGGTGGTCAACGCGCGGGGTTGCAGGGTGCCGCACATATAGCGACCAGCGCCCCGATAGAAGGTGCCGCGATCAAAGAAGCAGTTGTTGTCTGCGGTGCGGGTTGAAAACAGCGCGGGCTGGCCATCTTCAAGATGCGCGTAATAGCCGCGCAACCGGGCGCGAAACGGGCCGCCATTGTCATACGCCAGCAATCCGGACACCGAATAGCTTTCCTGCTGGCCCAGCTTGGTGCCGTCGAACTGGTTGGTAAACTCGCCGCCAAAATCGTAATAGCGGCCAAAAATGCCACCTGACAAACCGCCGCCGATCGGCCCGGAGAGCGACCCGGTGACCTCGTAGCGATCATTTTCCGAAATATCGACGGTCAGCCGGCCGCTGAACCGGTCGCTGGGATTGCGGGTGATGATGTTGATCGCACCCGAATAGGTGTTGCGACCATAGAGCGCGCTTTGCGGACCCTTGACCACCTCAACGCGCTCCATCTGGTCAACGTCATAATCGGCGATCGAGCCGCTGAAATAGATGCCGTCGATGAAATATGCGACCCCCGAATCGCCCAGAATATTGGCCTGGCCGCGAATGACCGGACGGTTGCTGTCGCGGCCGAGGCCCTCGTCAAATATCAGACCCGGGGTGGCCTTGGACAGATCGGCGAAGGATTCGATGTTCAGCCGCTCGATCGATTCGGCGGTGACCACCGAAACCGAGGTTGGTGCCTCCTGCAGCGATTCCGATGTCTTGCGGGCGGTAACGATGATGGTGTTGCTGCTGTCGCTGGCGCCGTCTGCGTCCTGCGCGATCGCCGGAACGCCGGCCAGCGCGGTGATAACCAGCAATGATGCCTTGAAAGATCTGATCATGACTTCCCCCAACCTTGAATACATTTTTTTGTATTATTGCTGACAGAACAACCCATCATTCAAAATTTGTCCAGACAAATTATGCGCAGAGCAAAAATTCTCGCTGTGTGTTGCGCGGATACGACAGTGGATGTTTAGTGGCGCAATGCCGTCAGAAATTCGGCTTCACCACACCCATCCACGCGGTGACCACCAGCAGCACGTAGATCGCCATGACCCAGATCCGGGTGCGATCCATGGTCCGGCGCAACGGAATTTCGGTCGCATCGCTTGATCCTTCCCTGATCAGGCGAATCAGCTGCGGCCCCACCGGCTTGAACGACACATCGATCATGATGGCAGCAACAAAGATCAGCCCAAACAGCAGCGCCTTCCATGCCAGCCACCCCGCGCCGAGCGGTGCGCCGATCAGCAGCGACTGGCCGCCCAGCCACAGATAGAACGCGGTCAATGCATATTTGATGAGGTTCTCGTAGCGCCGGTCGCGGGCCGCGCGCGGTGTCTGATCATGCGCGTGCGCATCCCACACCAGCCACAGCCAGATGCCGCCTATGACCCATGCCCCGGCGAGCAGCGCGATGGGCACATCCCACCAGCCGCCACCGCGCAATACGCTTAGCGACACCGGCACCATCAGCGCCCAGGCGCTCCGCGGGGTCATGTCAACCAGCACCAGCAGCTTGAGCAGCACCAGCCGCTGGTCGAGCGTGTAGGCGTGTCGCTTGCGAAAATGCTGGCCGAGCAGGAACACCCCGACATCGGCTCCCAGCCACAGGACGAACAGCAACAGGTGGACGAATACCAGCGTCGGATACGCAATGTCTGCAAAGCCCAATGCCGACCTCCTGAAATCTATTCTCACAAACCCGATTGACAATGCATATTTGTCCGGACAAATTGCAAGAAAATAATGTCGGCAGGCGGACCTAGGAAAAACACGCGTATCAGGGAGCTCATCATGATCACATTACGGATTACGGTCGGCGCATCGGCGCTCGCCATCGCGCTGGCAACGCCGGCGTTTGCTCAGCAATCGGCGCAATCTGGCGAGTCCGAAGAGGCCAGCCAGCAAAGCGGCCTTGCCGAAATCATCGTCACCGCACAGCGCCGCGAGGAAAGCGTGCAGGATGTGCCCATCGCCATCAGCACCTTTACAGCCGAACAATTGCGCGATCAGGGGATTTCGAACACCCTGCAGCTGGGCCAATATGTTCCCAATCTGGTCGCGCAGAACAACACCGGCATCGGCTCTGCCAATGCCTATTTCCTGCGCGGGCTGGGCTCGACTGAAACGATCGCCACCTTTGATCCGCCGGTCGGCACCTATGTCGACGACATCTATCTGTCGCGGCAGAACGCCAATAATCTGGCGCTGTTCGATGTGCAGCGCGTCGAGGTGCTGCGCGGTCCGCAGGGCACGTTGTTCGGGCGTAACACCACCGGCGGCGCGATCAACGTCATCATGGCCGAGCCCGGCAACGAGTTCGGCGGCTATGCCGAGGTCGGCTATGGCCGTTTCGACAAGAAGCTGGTGCGCGGGTCGGTCGATATCCCGCTTGCAGACAGCTTTGCGATCAAGTTGTCGGGCTACTGGCAGGACGATGACGGCTATGTGAAGAATATCACCACCGGTGAGCGTCTGAACGACGACGATGGCTGGGGTGTGCGACTTGGGCTGCGCGGGGAACTGGCACCATGGGCTCGCTGGCGGGCAAGCTATGCGCATATCGTGTCAGAAGGCGAGAACCTGCTGAATTTCGATTGCAACCCCGCCAATCCGACAGATTGCAGCGGACGCTTTGCATCCACCGGGCTTCGTACAAACCCGCAATCCGCAACGCCGTTTGCACCGCTGGTCATTACAGGTCGCAAGGCAGGCTATGGGCTGGGCCAAAGGGCAGTCACCGACATCATCACATCGAACCTGGCGTTTGATATCGCACCCGACACGACCCTCAGCCTGATCACCGGCTATGTCAGCCTGACCCAGCAGTTTGGGCTCGACTTTTTCGATGGCCGCGGCGGCCCCAGCGTCAGCGTACCGCGCCCTGCGGTGCGGGGCTTTGAGCGCGGCGGCTTTACCATCCTCAACGATGGCCAGCACCAGCAGTTTACGCAGGAAATCAAGCTCGACGGCAGCCTTGGCAATGGCCTGATCGACTACGTCACCGGCTTTTTCTACATTGACGAGCGCAACCGCACCGATCTGGCCGATGTCTTCTCGATCTCGCCGACCTTTGCGCTGCTGCTGGGTGATCGCATCATCCGCAACACCACCAGCGCCTATGCCGGCTATGCCCAGGCCGATTTCAATGTCACTGACTGGATCAAGCTGACCGCCGGTGTCCGCTATACCGATGAGACCAAGAATTTCAGCGTCGCCGACAACCGCGCGATCTGCAACGGTGCGACCGTCGCTGCGACCTGTCTGTCCGATGTCAATTTGCGCGCGCCTTCGGGCGTTCTCATCCCGCGCCGCCAGAATGTGAAAATCTGGACGCCGCGCTTTGCGATCAACGTCAAGCCCGATGATGACGTCCTGCTGTTTGCATCCGCGACGCGCGGCTTCAAATCGGGCGGCTGGAACGCGCGCGCGTCCAGTCCGGCGCAGTTCCTGCCGTTCGATGAAGAACGGGTGTGGAGCTACGAGGCTGGCATCAAGTCAGAGCTGTTCGACAGGCGAGTGCGTGCCAACATCACCGCCTTCTGGCTGGATGTGAGCGATCTGCAGATTCTGGCTGGGCTGCTCAATCCTGCGACCGGTGCCATCACCTTCCTGACCCGCAATTTCGCCGATTATCGCAACAAGGGTATCGAGGCGGAATTTACCTTCGCGCCGGTCGAGGGGCTCAACCTCTATGCCAATGTCGGCTATCAGGATGACAATTATCGCGTGGCAGCGGGCCAGCCTGCAACCGACGTCTTCGGCATTCAGACCGTGCCTGCGCAGCTTGCCGCGTGTCAGGCGCAGCTGGCGGCAGGGCAGATCCCGGCTAGTGCCAACTCTGCCCCGGCAGGCCAGCCGGTGAACAACGCCCCGG
>NZ_JBGTFM010000151.1:0-2452 GCF_041747255.1 Blastomonas sp.
AGCCCGATGAGTGCGCCAACTACTTCAAATCCTTCGGCTATGAACCCGAATGAACGGAAACCGCTTGTCTTATGACTTTGTCGTCCGTTTGGGCCAGATTGAATTGCCCGATCCGGGGTGGCCACCCCGGATCGGGCGGAAAGGGACGGATCGCGAAACCGCCGGTCGTTGAGGGACCGGGTTAGAGTGGGATCGCCCCTTTCTTTTCCATGAGGCCTGAACGGATACCGGGGCTTTAAGGCCCGGATGACAAGCAAAGGACACCGGAAAAGATGAGCACGCCTATACCACAGACCCACCGCCAGCAAACCATCGGCATCGACATCTCGAAAGCGACATTGGATGCCCATGTCTTCCCCGCCGGGATCGACCGGCAGTTCGCCAACACTGCCAAGGGGCACAAGGCTTTGATAGCATGGCTTGCGCAATGGCCGGTCGAGCGAATTGCCTACGAGGCGACCGCCACCTACCACCGGGCACTGGAAATCGCGCTGGCTGACTGGCCTTGCGTGAAACTCAACCCTGAACGGGCAAGGCGCTTTGCCCAGGCCACCGGGACTCTGGCCAAGACCGACAGGATCGACGCCATGCTGCTGGCCCGAATGGCCGCCACGCTCCAGCCACCCGTCAGACCCGCCAGAAGCCCCGAGCAGTTGCAACTGGCCGAATTGATCAACGCCCGCGATGGGCTGGTCCGCGATCGCACCGCGCTCAAGAACCGCGAGAAGAACCTCACCATCGCTATCCTCAAACGCCAGTGCCGGCAACGCCTTGACCAGATCGAGCGCCACATCGCAGCCCTCGATGCCGAAATCGCCAGCATCGTTGCCGCCGATCCACTGCTCGCCCGGCGCCATGAAATAATCACCAGCATCGGCGGCCTTGGCACACTCACCGCCAACCAGCTCATCGCGACCATGCCCGAGTTGGGAACCCTCGAGAACAAACAGGCTGCATCGCTTGCCGGCCTCGCGCCTGTCGCCCGTCAGTCCGGAAAGTGGAAAGGCAAGAGCTTCATAAGAGGCGGCAGGGCCAACGTCCGCCAGGCGCTCTACATGCCAGCCCTCGTCGCTGCCCGCTTCAACCCCGATCTCAAGGCCAAATACCAGCAGCTCATCGCGCAGGGTAAACCCGCCAAGATCGCCATAACCGCCGTCATGCGAAAACTCATCGTCATCGCAAATACACTGCTCAAAGCAGACAGGCTGTGGGTTAGATCAATCGCTTGACCATCACGGATACTCTAATGCCGCGCCAGTCTCAGGGTGAAGCCACGTGCGGGCAGAATTAACGGTGATGAGCAAACAGCCTGCCCGACTGTTTTCCGCTGCCATGTATTTGACCACGAGTTGGTCTTTGATGGTGGCTTTCAGGTCAGCGGCGGAGCGGTCCTTCTCGCCAATCTTCAATTCGATTATCGCCTCATGTTCTGAGCCGGTAGAGCGAAGGCGGATATCGGTCTTCTTTTCATCGGCCGTCGCCGCTTCCTGATCGACCGTATAAGCACCGCTGGCATGCGTACGCAGTTCGCGGGCGATCTGCTGGCGCATGATTTTCTCGTCCTTAATGAGCGCCCAAGCCGCACGGGGTGAATCATCACGCAGCAACGCATCGTCGATATCGTCCAAGCGATCGTTCAGAAGGGCGAACAACTCATCACGCGTCAGCGGTGGCAGTTCGCCATAACGATCGAGCGCCACGATGTCGGCCTCGGTGAAGGCGGCTGCGTCCGCCTCCTCGGCTGCCCGTTCGCGAGCCATGGCCAACGCCCGGTCTTTTAAGTCGGCAAAGAGCGGATCGTCGGCCAATCTGAGTTTGATTGCCCAACCTTCAGCCCCGGTGGTCGACAAAAGCGCATTGACGATATTGCTACGCCCGCGTTCGGCGTGATCGCGCGCGTTGGGCGAAAAGCTGCCCTCCTCCCGCACAATATCGTCGGAGGGGCGGATATACTGGTAGGCAAGGCGTGCGAGCCGAAGCAGCAAATCCGGGGTGAAGCCGGACGCCGAAAGATAAGTTTCCCCATCACCATGCCGGTCGCCAAAAGGCGAACTGAACCAATCCGTTGCCGGACCGAATTTTGCTGGTGCATGTGACTTTATGGTTTTCTCAAGCGCATCAATCCCATCCGCAGCGTCGAGCCGCATCAGAACCGGCAACCAAATGCTGTTCACCGAATCTTTCGCGCCCTCGGCCAGTTCGGTCTTCGCGAGCGTATGGATGTGCGCCGTGATGTCGGAGTCGCCATGCTGCGCGAGGATTTGAACCACTTGGCGAAGCCGGTTCGCGCGGGCCGTTTCATCCTCGTTGTGCCCATCCGCAGGCGCTCGCCCTTGGCGCACCGGCCATGACTGCGTGTCATGTTCGTCGCCGTCCACGTCTCGTCGATGAAGACGAGGCGCTCAGGATCGAGATCGAGCTGGCCATCGAACCAGCGCTGTCGTTGCCTCAG
>NZ_JBGTFM010000152.1:0-3802 GCF_041747255.1 Blastomonas sp.
GGGGCTCGCGGGCAACCGTATCGCTGGGCGCGGCAATCGCCGGGGCGGCACGCTGATCGGCGCGGGTGTCGGCGCGGTCACCGGCATGGTTATCGACAAGGCTGAGGATCGCGAGCGCTGCCGCCGCCTGCTGGCGCAGCAGGATCGCGGCGCAGTGGGAGTGGCTTACGCTCCGCCGCCGCAACCTTATTATGACGACCGCGCCAATTTGCCATATGCGCCGCCACAGCCTGCTTATGCAGCAGATTATGACCCGGCCTTTCTTGAGGCCTGCCGCCGCGACAACGGGCTGGGTGGTGCGGCCATCGGTGCGGCCGTCGGGGGCCTGGCAGGCAACCGCATTGCCGGGCGCGGCAACCGTCTGGGTGGTACGCTGATCGGCGCGGGCGTGGGCGCCGTGGCCGGAATGGTGATCGACAAGGCCGAGGACCGCGAACGCTGCCGCCGCCTGTTGGCGCAGCAGGGCACCGGCTATGCGCAGCAGGGCGGGCAGGGGACTTATGGCGGCTATCCGCCACCGCCGCCGGGCTATTATTATTACTACCCACCGCCCATCGTCACCACCATTACGATCACCCCCGGGTGCAACTGCACCGAAACCGTCACCACCAGCCATGTGACGCACCACGCGCCGGCCCGCCATGTGACGCAGCGTGCGACCAAGAACGTGCGGGTCTATCGCAAATAAGCTGCGCGCGCTGCCCTTTGCCAAGCAGGGGGCAGCGGCGTCGCGGCAGTACGGTTTGGTTTTAAAGGGTCAGTTCGGCGGCGAGTCGTGACTGCAGGTGAAGCACCGCAGGCCGCATCGCCGTTTCCTCGGCAAGGCCGAGGCGACTGGCGTCGATCGACCGTTCCAGCCGGACCAGCCGGTCGAGCAGATGCTGCGTGTCATGCACCAGCAGCTGCGCCTCAAGCGGCAGGCGTGCCACCACCTGCGGATTGCTCGCAGTGACGGAGCCCAGCGCGCGGCTGCGCCCACGCAGTTGGTGGAGCGAAAGTTCTCCAGCGAAATAGGCCTTCTGGTTGAGCAGCCAGGCGATCGAATGCATCAGTCGCGTGGTCACCCTGAGCGATTCGCATGACATGTCGATCTGCACGCTCTGGTCATCGGGCAGGCCCTGGTCGCCTGCATCGCGTTCAAAATACGATCGCGCCTCATCGGCCAGCACCATGGCTTCGACATAGAGCGACTCGACAAGCCGGGCGGTGAATAGATCGTCTGCAGGTTTCATGACATCGGTCATGCCAAAATGCCGCGCATCTGCACAGATGAAAGACATGGTTAAGCGCCCGCTTGCCGGGTCTGTGCCAGCCCGGAACACTCTGCCGGGTGTGCGTGGCGCGTCGCTCAGGCGATAATGTCGGGGATCAGATAGTCTTCCAGCATCGTAATCTGGTCCCGCAACAACAGTTTGCGCTTTTTCAGACGCGCGAGTTGCAGCATGTCAGACGTGCCGCCGTTGCTCAATGCGGCAATGGCATGGTCAAGATCGCGGTGTTCGACGCGGAGCGAGGCCAGCCGTTGCCGGACTTCTTCTTCGGTCACGCGCGACACCTTTCATGAACCCAGAATGGCAGTTGCTGGCACCGGCTGTCTGGCAGGAGCGCAAGCAACCTCGCCACTCATCCCGGTTATGCAAAGTTTCGCCGCATTGCAAGCCGGGCCATGCGCATCGTAACAGACAGGTAAGTTTTTTTGTGATTTACTGATTCTCCAGATGAGAAGGGGTCCGAGTCGTAAGGAGAAAGACTGATGCAACAAAGCCATGTTCGCGCACTCGAGCAAAAACATGCCGGCATTGAACGGATGATCCATGACGAAGAGCGCCGACCGGCGCCAGATACCGCACTGCTTTCGACGCTGAAAAAGCAGAAGCTGCGAATCAAGGAAGCACTCCAGCTTCACTAGCAGCAGCTTGATTAAGGCAGATCTGAACCCATACAGATCTGACCAAGCAACACATTGGCCCGGCGCGCTCTCGCATAGGCACGAGGGTGCGTGCGGGCCTTAATTTTATCCCAAACCACCTTTCGATATATTGCGTATAGCCCTGCGCACATTTGTTGCGCGGCCAATGGCGTGGCCAAAATTCGCGTGCTAGACGTCAAATATGTCCGAAGCCCAGATCAACGCGGCGCATGCCTCGCGCACCATCCTGACGCGTCTGCACGATGTCATGGCGTCGCGCACCAACGCCCAGGCCAAGCTCAATCAGGTCGTCGATATCATCGGCGATTCGCTCAACAGTGAGGTCTGCTCGATCTATCTGCTGCGCGAAGGGCTGCTTGAGCTGTTCGCGACGCGCGGCCTCAATCAGGAGGCAGTGCACGTCACCAAGCTGGCGTTGGGGCAGGGGCTGACCGGCACCATCGCCCAGAATGTCGAGGCCCTCAACCTCGACGAAGCAACCGCACACCCTGACTTCCAGTTTCGCCCCGAAACCGGTGAGGACAAGTTCCACAGCTTTGCCGGGGTGCCCATTGTCCGCATGGAGCGCGCGGTTGGCGTGTTGTGTATCCAGCATGTCGAACCACGCCGTTATCTTGAGGTCGAGCTTGAGGCGATGCAGACCGTCGCGATGGTGCTGTCTGAGCTGATCGCCAACGCCGGGCTGATCGACGAGCACCATGCGCTCGATGGTCTTGCCGAACTTACCCACTTTGAGCGTGCCGCAGGCTTCCCGCTGGTCCATGGCCTTGCCAGCGGCAAGGCGGTGTTTCACCAGCCCCGCATCACCATCGAGCATGTCGTTGCCGAGGATATCGAGGTCGAGCGCCAGCGTGTCTATTCCGCCTTCATCAAGATGCGCGAGCAGATCGACAAGATGGCCAACCAGGCCGAGTTCGGCAAAGGCGGCGAGCATGATGAGGTGCTCGAAACCTACAAGATGTTTGCCTATGATGAGGGATGGTCGCGGCGGATCAATGCCGCGATTGATTCCGGGCTCACCGCCGAGGCGGCGATTGAGCGCGTCCAGCAGCGCACCCGAATGCGGATGCGGCAGATCGACGATCCGTTGCTGGCCGACCGGATGCACGACCTTGAAGATCTGTCCAACCGGTTGCTGCGCATCGTCTCGGGCCAGATTGGTACAGCGGCGCAACTGGGGCTTCGGCAGGACACGATCCTGATCGCGCGTAACCTCGGCCCGGCGGAACTGCTTGAATATGACCGTCGCCGCCTGAAGGGCGTGATTCTTGAGGAAGGCTCATTGACCGCGCATGTGACCATCGTCGCGCGCGCAATGGGGGTTCCGGTGATCGGACGGATGCGCAACATCCGCCATCAGGTGCGCGAAGACGACCATCTGCTCATAGATACCCAGGAAAACTCGGTGCTGATCCGACCGTCGGCATCGGTCATCGAAGCGTTTGAGACCAAGTTCGTCCGCAGCCGCGAAAAGCAGGCAGTTTACGCTGCGCTGCGCGACGTCAAGTCGGTCAGCAAGGATGGCCAGCGAATTGGCGTGATGATCAACGCCGGCTTGCGCGACGATATTTCAAATCTTGCGGTAACAGGTGCCGAAGGGGTTGGCCTGTTTCGCACCGAATTCCAGTTTCTGGTGTCGGCCACGTTGCCCCAGCGTGAGCGGCAGTTGCGCCTGTATCGCGATGTGCTCGATGCGGCGGGCGAAAAGCCGGTGATTTTCCGCACCGTCGATATCGGCGGTGACAAGGGCCTCCCGTATCTGCGCGATGATGGCCCGGGTGAGGAGAATCCGGCGATGGGGTGGCGCGCGCTGCGCGTGGCGCTGGAGCGCGACGGGCTGCTCAAGGTGCAGGCGCGCGCGCTGATCGAGGC
>NZ_JBGTFM010000153.1:0-3132 GCF_041747255.1 Blastomonas sp.
ATCACCAGCGGGAACCAGCCGCCGTTGGGAACCTTGGTCAAATTCGCGGCAAAATACGCGCCATCAACGATGAAGAACACCAGGATCACCGGCACCGCATACCACAGCTTCCACTTCCACAGCGCCGTTACCAGCACCGCGAGCAGGCAGGTGTCGATAAACATCGCGCCGGTCACCGCGATGCCATAAGCCGCCGCCAGATTGCTCGATGTCTGGAAGGTCAACACCAGCAGGATGACCGCGATCATCAACACCCAGTTGATCAGCGGGATATAAATCTGCCCGCTTTCCGATGCGCTGGTGTGTTTGATCGAAAGACGCGGAATAAAGCCCAGCTGGATCGCCTGATGGGTGATCGAAAACGCGCCGGAAATCACTGCCTGGCTGGCGATGAACGTCGCTGCCGTCGCCAGCAACACCAGTGGCAGGCGCAGAAACTCTGGCGCGAGCAGGAAGAACGGATTGCGCACTGCCTCCATCGCGGCGGTCCCTTCAAGGCTGGCGATCATCGCCGCCTGCCCGAAATAGTTTAGCAGCAGCGCGGGCATCACAAAGCCAAACCACGACAGCCGCATCGGCCCGCGCCCAAAATGCCCCATATCAGAATAGAGCGCTTCCGATCCGGTCACCGCCAGCACCACCGACCCCAGTGCCAGAAACGCCAGCCAGCCATCGGCGATAAAGAACTGCAATGCGTACCAGGGGTTGAGTGCCAACAGCACCTCAGGATGTGAGACGATCTGGATGCTTCCGAGCACCGCAATCACGATAAAATAGAAAATCATGATCGGCGCAAAAAATGTTCCGATTTTGGCGGTTCCACGCGACTGTATGAAGAACAGGAACACCAGCAGCCCCACGGCAATCGGGATCACCAATGGCCGGAAACGCGTATCGACCACCGCCAGACCTTCAACAGCGGACAGCACTGAAATCGCAGGCGTGATCATGCTGTCGCCATAAAACAGCGCAGTCGCAAACACCCCGAGCAGGATCGGCAGCCAAGCATATTTATTACGACCGACACTGCGCGAAATGAGCGCCACCAGCGCGAGGCTACCGCCCTGCCCCTTGTTGTCGGCGCGCATCAGCAAGGTCACGTACTGGATCGACACCACCAAGGTCATCGACCAGAAGATAAGGCTGACCACACCGTAAATGTGGAGCTTGTCGAGTGTCAGCTGGTGCGCGCCGACAAAGGTCTCACGAAACGCATAGAGCGGGCTGGTGCCGATATCGCCGAAGACGATGCCCACCGCGCCTGCCGCGAGCGCAGCCACTGCCTTGGGGTCGCGCGGTTTCGCATCGGCGCCATGGTGGCCTTCTGCGATATGGGCCATCTCTGCGCCGGGCTCGCGTGATTCAGGCTGCAAATCACTCATCGGGCGGTCGAGAGGCAGATGGACAAAGCCATGCCTGAATTCCCCATGTTAAACCCTGATATGCTCAGGCTGCAGCAGCCTGAATCAAGGTCCCAGCCACAAAAAAGAGCCTGAGTAGCATCACTGGTTGACGCACATTTGCGCCATTCAGTGCAGATCAGGCTCCGGTCCAAACCTTCAGAACGGAGCGCCGATTAGCATGGCGCATAATGCGGTGCAATATGATCGCTGCGGGGCGACCATCAGGGCTGAGGCATGGAGGATTGCGGCGCTACGGGCGGGGCTGGCGGTGCATCGGGCACCGATCCCGGCATGCCCGGCGCAGGGGCACCACTCTGCTGCGCAATCACCGCTTCAATCTGGCCGATACGCTGGGTCAGGTCCTCGCGCCATTCGGCATCGGGCGGCGAGCGCTCAAGCAACTCGCCCCAGATGGTGCGGGCCTGCTGCAACTGCCCCGAGGTTGCCAAGGCTAGCCCCAGGAAGAATGGCGGCGCGGGATGATCTGGCGCAATGACAGCGGCTTTTTGAAACGCATATTGCGATGCCGGGGTGAGCAGCCCGTTGCTGTGTCCCACCAATGCATTGCCCAGCGCGACCCACAGATCGAGATCTTCAGGATGCGCTTCCAGCCCTTTGCTGAGCGCGGTTGCGGCAGTGGCGAACTTGCCCTGGCGGCTCTGCGCGTCAGCCAGCACCAGCCACGCGCGGGCATTGCCAAAATTGCCACCCATCTCATCGCGCTGCTTGGCGAGGTCCTCATCGAACATGCCCAGCTTTTCCACCGGCGCCTTGGGAGCACCGGCAACGCTCGGCTGGCCCTGCCAGGCATAGCCGGCGATGCCCAGAAACAGCGCGGCGGCGGATATTTCCCACGCGCGGCGAGGCATCTTGCCCAGCCACACCATGCCGCCCATGATGACCGCAGCCAGTACGAGGATGATCACCCAGGTCATCAGCCGTTCCTTTTGCCAAAACGCTTGCGCACGATCAGCGCCGCCAGCAGCAGCAGAACGATGGGCGCGGCAAACAACGGCCAGGTCATCGTTGTCACCTGCGGCTGATAAGACACCCAGTCGCCATAGCGTTCGATCAGCCAGCCGCGAATTTCTTCCGGATCTTCGCCCGCCGCGATCCGCTCACGCACCTGATGGCGCATGTCGCCCGCCATCGGCGCGTCCGAATCCGCAATCGATTGGCTTTGACAGGTGAGGCAACGCAAGGTCATCATCAAATCCTGCGCGACTTTTTCCTTCGCGGGATCATCGAGCTGCTTGTAGGCATAGGGCGCGGGCGGCAGGCTGTCCTGGGCGCTTAGGGGCGACATCCAGGCCGCCAGCAGAGCGATCAAGAGCAACCATCCCGTGTTCCTGAGCCCCTCGGCTGGCTGCCAACCCAGCCGCTCGGAATAGACTTTCCGGCTCTGCCGAGAAGTCGTGGGACGTTTCGCAACCTTTGCGCATAAGTCCTTCGACTTCGCTCGGGACAGACGGAGGGAAGGAGTGAAAGCCGTCATCACTGCGCTTCCCTCAATTTCTCAAGGATCAGCGGCACATGCTCGCGGCGGATGTCGCCGATATGCTGATAGGTGATGATGCCCTTGCCATCGATCACGAATGTCTCGGGCACGCCCGACGAACCCAGATCAAACTGTATCTTGCTGACATCGTCCGATCCGATCCGTGCATAGGGGTTGCCGTTGCGCTGCAGAAAGGCTGCAACATCGGGACCGCGATCGCGGATCGCGACG
>NZ_JBGTFM010000154.1:0-44516 GCF_041747255.1 Blastomonas sp.
TGCGGGGAGCGCAACCGCTCGCCGCCTGCTCGATGACCGGCTGCTTGACCGCCTCGACCGACAGGCGTCGGCCGAACTGGCGGAGGAAAATGGGCAATGACCGCACTGGTTTCGGCAAGCCGCCGGGTCCGGCTGGCCAGCAAGCGCCAGCGACTGGCGGTGACCGCCCGGATGCGTCTGACCCTGGTACTGGCGGTGTTCGGGCTGGGCATGGCGTCGATCCTGATGCGCCTGACCTTCATCGGCGTGTTTGGTGAGCAGGCGCAGGCGGCATCGCGATCCTCGCATGTTGATCCGGGTCGCGGCGACATTGTCGACCGCAACGGCGTGCCATTGGCGCGCACCATCCAGGGCTACGCCATCCGCGTCGTGCCCGAGCGGCTGATCGGGGATCGTAAGGCGCTGGCCGCCTCGCTCTCCGAGATTTTCCCTGATACCAGCGAGGCGCGCTTCCTCGCTTTGCTGAACAACAAGAAGCCCACCTATTTGCGCCGCCGCGCCGTTCCCGAAGAGGTCAACAAGGTGCATATGCTGGGCGAGGTCGGCATCGAATATCCACGCGAGCAGGAACGCTTTTACCCGCAGCTGCAACTCGCCGCGCACGTGCTGGGCTATGTCGGTCATCCTGAGCGGAAAAATGCCGCTGGCCAGATGGTGCCTTCGGTTGCCGAAGAGGGCATGATGGGCATGGAGCGCGCGCTCCAGAAGCAGCTTGTCGATCCGGTGCAGCGGCTCACCCCGGCGGCGCTCTCGATCGATATCCGCGTGCAGGCGGCGCTGGAAGACGAGCTTGGCCGCGCGATGAAATCTTATGACGCCAAGGCCGCTGCCGGCATCGTGCTGGATGTCGATACCGGCGAGGTGATGGCGATGACGTCGCTGCCCAGTTTCAACCCCAACCGTTTCGATGCCAGCAGCGCGCCGTTTGAGGCCAATCAGGTCACCTATCGCTTTTTCGAACTGGGATCGACGTTCAAGCCGCTGACTGTTGCGGCGGCGATCGATGCGGGTACTGTCACTGATCTGTCGCGGCGCTATGACGCGACCGCACCGCTTAAGGTGGGCGGCTTCCAGATCCGCGATTTGCATTCGCAGCGCCGCTGGCTCAACGTGCCCGAAACATTGATCCACAGCTCGAATATCGTGACCGCGCGGATTGCCGACGAGCTTGGCCCCGAGCGGTTTCAGAAGGTCATGCGCGATCTGCACTTTGACCGGCCCGCCGAGATCAACCTGCACGAACGCGCCAAGCCGCTGTGGCCTGCAAACTGGGGACGGCTGACCAACATGACCGTCGGCTATGGCCATGGCATCGCGGTGTCGCCGCTGCATCTGGCGAGTGGCTATGCGGCAATGGTCAACGGCGGACTCTACCGTCCCGCAACGCTCGTCAAGCTCGACCCCAGGGAGGTGCCGCGCGGCGACCAGGTGTTCAAGCCGGCAACCAGTGCGCGGATGCGACAGTTACTGCGGATGATTGTCAAGGATGGCACCGGGCGCAAGGCCGATGCGCCGGGGTTCCGGGTCGGGGGCAAGACCGGATCGGCTGAAAAACCGGGTGCGGGCGGCTACAAGCGCAGCTCGGTGGTTGCGACCTTCGCTGCGGTCTTCCCGATGGATGCGCCGCGCTATGTCGTGCTGATCATGATCGACGAGCCTGCGGGCAATCAGGCGTCATCATTCCAGCGCACTGCCGGTTGGACAGCAGCGCCGGTGGTGGCGCGGCTGGTGCCACGCATCGGGCCAATGCTCGACATCATCCCCGATGACCGGCGCGATGTCGATGTGTCTGAACTGATGCCGCTGCTGTGGAAGGCCCCGGTCAAGGCGCAGGCCACCGTCAAAGCCAAGCCCAAGGCAAATAATGATGATGGCTGAGCGATGAAGGACGGGCGGGCTTGCATCTCGCAATATGCACCATAGAGGAGGCAGGGATTTTCAGGGTCGGTAAAGGGTGTTGCGATGAAATTGGGTGAACTGACAGCCGGACTGTCTGACGCCGATGCCGCGCACACGGTTACCGGCTTTGCCATCGATCACCGGAAGGTCGCGCCCGGCACCGTGTTCGGCGCGTTCGCCGGTGCCCGCTTCAATGGCGAGGATTTTATTTCCACAGCGGTCGCATCAGGCGCGGTAGCGGTGGTGGCGGTGCCGAATGCGCAGGTGACTGGCGCGGTGCACATTGCCGACGCCGAACCGCGCCGTGCCTTTGCGCAGATCGCGGCGCGGTTTTTCACGCCAGTGCCCGCAACGGTCGCTGCCGTCACCGGCACCAACGGCAAAACATCGACCGCAGAGATGACCCGCCAGCTGTGGCACATGGCCGGGCACAGCGCCGCCTCGATCGGGACCTTGGGGGTCACCACCTCGGTCGATCAGGTGTCGACCGGGCTGACCACGCCCGACATCGTCACCTTCCTCGGCAATATGTCCGGGCTGGCGCGCGAGGGGGTCAGCCACGCGATCTTTGAGGCATCGAGCCACGGCCTGTCGCAATATCGCACCGAAGGCCTGCCGGTGCAGATCGGCGCGTTTACCAACCTCAGCCGCGACCACCTCGACTATCACGGCGACATGGACAGCTATTTCGAGGCCAAGATGCGGCTGGTCGATGAGGTGGTGGTCGATGGCGGCGCGTTTGTCGTCTGGGCCGATGACGACTGGTCCGCCAAGGTGGTCGCGCGCGCGCAGCAACGCGGGCTCGCGGTGATGACCGTGGGCCACGATGGCGATGCGATCCGCCTGATCGACCGCGTACCGACGCAGCTTGGCCAGAAGCTCAAGGTCGTGCATCAGGGCAAGGAGTGGATGCTCAACCTGCCGCTGATCGGTGCGTATCAGGCCGCCAACGCGCTGGTTTCGGCAGGCATCGTGCTGGCGAGCGGCGAAGACCCCAAATCAGTGTTCGATCACGTCCAGCGTTTGCAGCCGGTGCGCGGGCGGCTGGAGCGCGCGGTAATTTCGCGCACGGGCGCGCCGGTCTATGTCGATTATGCGCACACCCCCGATGGGCTGAAAGCCGCAATCGAAGCGCTGCGTCCACATGTAACCGGCAAGCTGATCACGTTGTTCGGCGCAGGCGGCGACCGCGACACCGGCAAGCGGCCCGAGATGGGCAAGGTCGCCAGTGACCTGTCTGACGTGGTGATCGTGACCGATGACAATCCGCGCTCGGAAGATGCTGGCCTGATCCGCGCCGCCATTATTGCCGCTGCGCCGGGAGCCATCGAGATCGGCGAACGCCGCGAGGCGATTGCCGAGGCGGTGGCGATGGCAGGCGCGCATGACATCGTGCTGCTCGCGGGCAAAGGGCACGAGCTTGGCCAGATCATCGGCGACCGTGTGTTGCCGTTCGATGATGTGCAGGTGGCGCGCGAGTGCGCGGCGTGAGCGTGATCAACCGCGACTACCCCTCCCCCTCGACGGGGTGGACAGAGTCACGTGCCTCTGTCCACGGCTGCGTAGACTTGTCAGCTTGTCTGCCTAGTCGAAGCCGGGAGAGGGTGAAGGCGGCTGGGCGCGACGGTTGTTGTGCAGCCGCTTCCCCCTCTCCAAGACTTGCCAGGCAGCAAGCTGCCAGGCCAAGTCTTTCCTCTCCCGCAAGGGGAGAGGAAGGATGACATTGTGGACCTCCGCCGAGATCGCGACCGCCACCGGGGGCACAGCCAGCGCTGACTTCTCCGTCACCGGGGTCGCGTTCGACTCGCGCGAGATCACCCCCGGCGACCTGTTCATCGCGATGGTGGGCGAGGAGACCGACGGCCACCGCTTCATCGACAGAGCGATGGCAGCGGGCGCGACAGGGGTGATCTGCCAGCAGCCTGTGGAATATCCGCATGTGCTGGTCACCGACAGTGCCGCCGCGCTCACCGCGCTTGGCCGCGCGGCGCGTGACCGCAGCGACGCAGTGATCATCGGGGTCACCGGATCAGCGGGCAAGACCGGCACCAAGGAGGCGCTGTTTCAGGCGCTCGACCGGATGAGCTTTGGCGGCGCGCACCGTTCGGTCAAAAGCTACAACAACCATGTCGGCGTGCCGCTCAGCCTCGCCCGGATGCCGCGCGATGCGCGCTATGGCGTGTTCGAGATGGGGATGAACCATGCAGGCGAGCTCGCCGACCTGACCCGCATCGTTCGGCCCCATATTGCGATCATCACCACCATCGCGCCTGCGCATATCGGCCATTTTAGCGGCGAAGAGGCCATCGCCGATGCCAAGGCCGAGATTTTCGAGGGGCTTGTCGACGGCGGCACCGCGATTGTGCCCCACAACAACGCGCATTACGAGCGGCTGTTTGCGGCGGCCTCGGCTCACGCCGCGCACGTCATCCGCTTCGGATCAAGGCCGGACAGCGAGGCAAAGCTGATCGACACCATCCGCGCGACAGGCGGCGGGTCGCTGGTCACCGCGCAGATCGGCGAGGCGCGGCTGTGCTTTCGCGTCGCCCCTCCCGGCGACCACTGGGTGATGAATGCGCTGGCGGTGATGGCCGCAGTCGATGCGGCGGGCGGCGATCTGGCGGTGGCAGGTGTAGCGCTCGCTGAACTTCCGGGCATGGCGGGGCGTGGCGCGCAAACCCGTATTGCGACGCCAGATGGCGGCACCGCATTGCTGATCGACGAGGCCTACAACGCCAACCCGGCATCGATGCGGGTGACCATCGAGGCGCTTGGG
This sequence comes from Blastomonas sp., assembly GCF_041747255.1. GTDB lineage: Bacteria > Pseudomonadota > Alphaproteobacteria > Sphingomonadales > Sphingomonadaceae > Blastomonas. The sequence goes on from NZ_JBGTFM010000154.1 coordinate 4,676, forward strand.
CAGGAACCGGTCAAGCGGCGCATCGTGGTGCTCGGCGCGATGAAGGAACTTGGCGCGGGCAGCGCGGGCTATCACGCCGGGCTGATTGAGCCGATTGTCGCTGCCGATGTGACCCATGCGATCCTGGTGGGCGATGAAATGGCTCCACTCGCCGATGCGCTCGCCAAATCGCTTGTCTGGCAGGGGCAAATCACGCATGTGCCCGCCGCTGGGGTTGCGTTGGACGTTCTCTCGCCGCTGTTGTCTGATGGCGATGCGGTGCTGGTGAAGGGGTCCAATGCGATGGGGTTGAGTAAGCTGGTGCGTGCGCTTGCCGAGCCGCGCCACGAGCCGGTTGCCGCGCGAGAGGGGTTCTGATGCTGTATCTGCTGGCACAATATCTGGATTTTGAGGGGCCGCTGAACCTTATCCGCTATTTGAGTTTCCGTTCGGGCGCGGCGATCATCACTGCGCTGTTCATCGGGATGGTTATCGGTCCGCGCTTCATCGTGATGTTGCGGCTGCGCCAGGGCAAGGGTCAGCCGATCCGCGAAGATGGTCCGCAGACCCATCTTGCCAAGCGTGGCACGCCGACGATGGGTGGGCTGATGATCCTGATTTCGCTCAGCATTTCGTTGTTGCTGTGGATGGACATGAGCAGTGTTTTCGTCTGGGCCTGTCTGGCGGTGACATTGGGTTTCGGGCTGATCGGGTTCCTTGATGATTATGACAAGGTGCGCAAGGCGAGCCACAAGGGCGTCTCGGGCAAGGTGCGGCTGGCAGCCGAGTTTCTTATCGCCGGGGTCGCGAGCTGGGTGATCCTCAACGAAACCGGCACGATGCTCTATGTGCCCTTCCTCAACTATCCGCCGTTTGATCTGGGCTGGTTCTACATCCTGTTCGCGGCGTTCACGATTGTCGCATTTGGCAATGCGGTGAACCTCACCGACGGGCTTGATGGGCTGGCGACCTTTCCGGTGATCATCGCCAGCCTGACCTTTCTGGTCATCGTCTATCTGGCGGGCAACGCCAAGTTCGCGGCCTATCTGGGCATTCCGCACGTGGTGGGCGCTGGCGAGCTGGCGATCCTGTGCGGGTGCATCATCGGCGCGTGCCTTGCATTTCTGTGGTTTAACGCGCCCCCGGCGGCGGTGTTCATGGGCGATACCGGCAGTCTGGCCCTCGGCGGGGCTTTGGGCGCAATTGCGGTTGCCGCGCATCACGAAATCGTGCTCGGCATCGTCGGCGGGCTTTTCGTGATCGAGGCGATGTCGGTGATCATCCAGGTGTTCGTGTTCAAGCGCACCGGCAAGCGTGTGTTCCGCATGGCCCCGATCCACCATCATTTCGAGCAGCTGGGCTGGCCCGAATCGACGGTGGTGGTGCGCTTCTGGATCATCTCGCTCGTGCTCGCGCTCGCGGGTCTTGCGACGTTGAAAATCCGGTGATCGTCTCGCAAGCCTTTACCGCGAAACGCTATTGCATCCTCGGGCTGGCGCGCTCGGGGCTGGCGACGCTCGACGCGCTGATGGCATCGGGCGCGCAGTGCACCATCTGGGACAGTCGCGAAGAGGCGCGCGAGGCGGCGCTCGCATGCCACCCCGACGCGGTGGCCGGCGACCCGATGGAGATTGACCTTACCGGCTTCGACGGCCTGATTGTCTCCCCCGGCGTGCCGCTGAACCGCCACCCGGTGGCCGACCGTGCGCGCGCCGCCGGGGTCGCGATCATCGGCGATATTGAGCTGTTCGCGCTTGCCCGGCCCTGCCTCCCGCCGCACCGGGTGGTCGGGATCACCGGAACCAACGGCAAATCGACCACCACCGCGCTGATCCACCACATCCTGCATGTCGCAGGTGTGCCCGCTGCCATGGGCGGCAACATTGGCCTGCCTATTTTGTCGCAGGCACCGCTTGCCGCCAATGGCAGCGCCACCGGCGTTTATGTGCTTGAGCTGTCGAGCTATCAGATCGACCTGACCTTCAGCCTCGATTGTGACGTCGCGGTGCTGCTCAACATCACCCCCGATCATCTTGACCGCTATGATGGGTTCGCAGGCTATTGCGCATCAAAGGCCCGGCTATTTTCAATGCAGCAGGGTGATCACCCCGCCGTAATCGCGTGCGACGACGAGCCGAGCTGTGCGATTGCCGCAAGCCTGAACCATGTGATCACGGTCCACGCCGCCGATATCAACCCCGCAGATCAGGCCGCATGGCCCAGCCTGCAGGGACCGCACAACGCGCAGAATGTCGCGGTGGCGCTCGCGGTGACCGAGGCGCTGGGGGTGGATGCAGCCAAGGCGCGCGCTGCGCTGGCCAGCTATTCCAGCCTGCCGCACCGTATGGAGCGCGTCGCCGAACACAATGGCGTGCTGTATGTCAACGACAGCAAGGCGACCAACCCGGCCTCGACCGCGCCCGCGCTTGCCGCCTATCCGCGCATCCACTGGATCGTTGGCGGGCTGCCAAAGGGCGACAGCCTTGATGAATGCGCGCCGTTTTTCGGCCATGTGGTTGAGGCCTATACGATTGGCGAGGCCGGGCCGGTCTTTGCTGACCAGCTTGGCGCCCACATGCCGGTGACCCGCGCCGAGATGATGGACACGGCGGTGCGCGCCGCGATGGCGAATGCCTTGCCGGGCGATACCGTGCTGCTGTCGCCCGCCTGCGCATCGTTCGACCAGTTCCGCGATTTTGAGGCGCGTGGCGACAGTTTCCGCCAGATCGTCGCGGCTTTGGTCACGGCGCAGACCGAGGACGCCCGAGCAAAGGACAATGTGCGATGAATGATCTCACCGCCGGTACCATGCCCGAAACGCAGCCGGCGGTGGCACGCCCCTATCAGCTGCCGCGCAGCCTCGGCCGACGTCTGGGCCGGTCAGACCGTTCGCAGCTGGCGATCTGGTTCTGGGAGCTGGACCGGGTGTTGCTCACGTTGATCCTCGTGCTCGTCGCCATCGGGCTGATCGCGGTGCAGGCGGCATCGCCCGCATCGGCGCGGCGCTTGTCCACGCCCGATGAAACGCTCAACCCGCTGTATTTTTTCTATCGCCAGCTGGGCTGGGTCACCGTGGGTCTGGTGGCGATGTTCATCGTCTCGATGCTGCCCAAGCGCGAGGCGCGGCGGCTGGCGATCATCATGACCGGCATATTTCTGGCGCTGCTGGTGCTGGTTCCCGTGTTCGGTTCGGAAATCAACGGGTCGAAGCGCTGGATCGGCTACGGTCTGACGCTGCAGCCGTCGGAATTCCTCAAACCCGCCTTTGCGGTCACACTCGCGTGGATTCTGTCGTGGAAGATCAAGGACCCAAGCCTGCCGGTGATGACGGTGTGCATCTTGCTGACCGCGTTTGTCGCGGTGCTGTTGATGCGCCAGCCCGATCTTGGCCAGACCATCGTCTTCATCGGCATCGCTTTCACCCTGCTGGTGCTGGCCGGGCTGCCGCTGCAGGTGGTCGGGCTCGGGCTGGGCGCGGGCGCGCTGGGCATGACCGCAGCCTATTTTCTCTATCCCGTCGCGACGCAGCGGATCAACGGCTGGCTGTTTGGTGGCGGCGAATACGATCAGGTGATGTTCGCGCACAAGACGCTCACCGGTGGCGGGCTGATCGGCACCGGGCCGGGGCTGGGCAGCAACAAGTTCAACCTGCCCGAAGCGCACACCGACTATATCTTTTCGGTGATCGGCGAGGAGTTCGGGTTGCTTGCCTGCGCGGCGATTGCGCTCGTGTATTTCGCCATCATCGTGCGCGTGTGCCTTCGCCTGCTTGAGGAACGCGACCTGTTCACGATCATGGCGGTGGCCGGGCTCACCGCGCAGTTCGGCGGGCAGGCGTTCATCAACATCGCGGTCAACCTGCAGCTGTTCCCGTCAAAGGGCATGACCTTGCCATTTATCAGCTATGGCGGATCGTCGATGATCGCGCTGAGCATCGGCGTGGGATTGCTGTTGGCGCTCACCCGTCGTAACCCGTTCCAGGACCGATCCATGCTTGGGTCCGAATGGAGCAGACCATGACCATCACCCGCCACTATGTGCTCGCCGCTGGCGGCACCGGGGGTCACCTGATCCCCGCTTTTGCACTCGCGCGTGAGCTGCAGCAGCGCGGCCATCATATCGCGCTTATCACCGATGAGCGCGGCGCGAAGATTCCCGGCGTGTTCGAGGGCGATCAGGTCCACATCCTGCCGCCGGGGCGGATTGCCGGCGGCCCGATGGGCTGGCTGCGCGGCATGAAGGGCATCTGGGCGGGGCGCAGGATGGCGCTCAACCTGTTCGAAACCTTCCAGCCCACCGCTGTGATCGGCTTTGGCGGATACCCCGCGCTGCCCACCTTGCTGGCGGCACAAAAGGCGGGCATCCCGACGATCATTCATGAACAGAACGCGGTGCTGGGCCGGGTCAACCGCTTTATGGCGGGCCGGGTGAACGCGATTGCCACCGCCTACAAGCAGGTCGACCGGCTGGACCCCAAGCACAGCCACAAGTTGCACATTGTTGGCAACCCGGTGCGTGAAGAGGTGCTCGACCTGCGCGGCCAGAACTATCCGCCGCTGCTTGAGGACGGGGTGTTCCGCGTGCTTGTCACCGGCGGCAGCCAGGGCGCGCGCATATTGTCAGAGGTGGTGCCCGACGGGCTCGCCATGCTGCCGGTCAATCTGCGCCGCCGCCTGCAGGTGGTGCAACAGTGCCGCGAGGAAGACATTGACGGCGTGCGGGCCAAATATGCCGAGTTCGGCATTCCGGCGGAGCTCGCCACCTATATGAACGATCTGCCCGCCAAGCTGGGCTGGTCGCATCTGTTTATCGGCCGCGCGGGCGCATCGACGATTGCCGAGCTGACCGTGGCCGGGCGGCCCGCGATCCTGATCCCGCTGCCCATCGCCACCGATGACCACCAGAGCGCCAATGCGCGGGAGATGGTCAAGGCAGGCGGTGCACGTTCGATCCGGCAGGAGGCATTCACGCCCAAGGAACTTGCCAAGCAGATCCAGAAGATGGCGCTCGATACGCAGGCGCTGGAGAATGCCGCGCTTGCCGCGCATACCTGCGGTTACCCCCACGCGGTGCGTGACCTTGCCGATCTGGTCGAGAGCTTTGGCGCTGCGCCGCTTGCCGACATCATCCGTGTCGCGCCCTCTGCGAAGGGGCATGCGATCGGTGGCGAGGCACTCGCCCGCGAAACAGAAAGAGCAGAAGCATGAAGGGCGTCGGCATCGACATCGGCACGATCCATTTTATCGGTATCGGCGGCATCGGCATGTCGGGCATTGCCGAGGTGATGCACAATCTGGGCTACAAGGTGCAGGGCTCGGACATCGCAGAAAGCTATGTCATCGATGGTCTGCGCAAGCGCGGCATCAACGTGATGATCGGCCACACCGCCGAGAATCTGGGTGACGCCGCCGTGGTTGTCACCTCGACCGCGATCAAGCGCGGCAATCCCGAGGTTGATCTGGCGCTGGAAACGCGTGTGCCGGTGGTGCGCCGCGCCGAGATGCTCGCCGAACTGATGCGGCTCAAGTCCACCGTCGCGATTGCCGGAACGCACGGCAAGACGACCACGACATCGATGGTCGCCGCGATGCTCGATGCCGGCGGCATCGACCCGACCGTGATCAACGGCGGCATCATCAACAGCTACGGATCGAACGCACGGCTGGGCGCGAGCGAGTGGATGGTGGTTGAGGCCGACGAAAGCGACGGCAGCTTCCTGCGGCTCGACGGCACGATTGCGGTGGTCACCAACATCGATCCTGAACATCTCGACCATTATGGCAGCTTCGATGCGGTCAAGGACGCGTTTGTCGAGTTCGTCGAGAACGTGCCCTTCTATGGCGCAGCGATCCTGTGCCTCGATCATCCCGAAGTGCAGGCGATCCTGCCGCGCGTCAGGGACCGGCGGATCGTGACCTATGGCTTTTCCGCGCAGGCCGATATCAAGGGCGAGAACGTCACCCCGATCCCCGGCGGCAACCGCTTCGACGTGACGGTGCGCGAGCGCGATGGCTCGATCCGGCAGATTGCGGGTATCGAACTGCCGATGCCGGGACGCCACAATGTGCAGAACGCGATTGCGGCGATTGCGGTCGCGTTGCAGATGGGCATGGCCGACAGCGACATCGTTACCGGCTTTGCCAAGTTCGGCGGGGTCAAGCGGCGCTTCACCAAGGTGGGTGAAGTCGACGGCATCACCGTCATTGATGATTATGGCCACCATCCGGTTGAAATTCGCGCGGTGCTTGCTGCCGCGCGCGAGGGCGCGGAAAACCGCATCATCGCGGTCGTGCAACCGCACCGCTATTCGCGGCTGGGCGATCTGATGGATGAGTTCCAGCAAGCGTTCAACGATGCCGATGTCGTCTATGTCGCGCCCGTCTATGCGGCCGGCGAGGACCCGGTCGAGGGCGTCGATGCCGATGCGCTGACCAGCGGCCTCAAGCAACGCGGCCATCGGCAGGCACGCACGATCAGCGGCGCGGATGAGCTGGCGGATTTGTTGGCTGAGGAGGCAGAGCGCGGCGACATGGTCGTGTGCCTGGGTGCGGGTGATATCACTAAATGGGCGGCGGGGCTTGCTGATGCGATAGCTACGCGGAGGGTGACTGCGTGATTTCTGCGGCCTCCCGCTCTGAGACAATGCCGAGCGTGCGTGGCAAGTTGACCGCCAATGCGCCGCTGGCCCCCTTGCTGTGGTTCAAGACTGGCGGCCCTGCTGAATGGCTGTTCGAGCCCAAGGACGCTGACGATCTGGCGCAGTTCCTCGTCGCGCTCGACCCGTCAATCCCGGTGATGGCGCTGGGCCTTGGCTCCAACCTTATCGTGCGCGATGGCGGGGTGCCGGGCGTCGTGGTGCGGCTGGGCAAGGCGTTTGCGCAGGTTGAACGGCTGGACGACATAACCTTGCGCTGCGGCGCCGGAGCCTCGGGTATTCTCGTGTCCTCCACCGCGCGCGAAGCCGGAATTGGCGGGCTGGAGTTTCTGCGCTCGATCCCCGGCACGGTCGGCGGCTTCGTGCGGATGAACGGCGGCGCCTATGGCCGCGAGGTGATGGACATCCTGATCGATTGCGAGATTGTCGATCGCAACGGCGCACGCCGGACGCTGGCGCTCGCGGACCTGCACTACAGCTATCGCCACTCCGATCTGCCCGATGGCGCGATTGTCATCAGCGCGCGGATCCAGGGCGCGCCTGCCGACCCCGCCGCCATTCAGGCCGAGATGGACCGCATCGCCACCTCGCGCGAGGCCAGCCAGCCGCTGCGCAGCAAGACCGGCGGATCGACCTTCAAGAACCCCGATCGGCACAAGGCCTGGGCGTTGATCGACGCCGCCGGATGCCGCGGATTGGCAGTCGGCGGCGCGCAGGTGAGCGAGAAGCACACCAACTTTCTGATCAACACCGGCGATGCGACCAGCGCCGATATTGAAGCGCTGGGCGAAGAGGTGCGCGCCCGCGTGAAGGCGCAGTCGGGCGTGGAGCTGGAATGGGAAATCCAGCGGATAGGAAATACTTCTCCCTCTCCCCTTCAGGGGAGAGGGCTGGGGAGAGGGGGAGTCAGCACATGACTAGCTCAGCACACTCCCCTCTCCCTTCGCCGCTGCGCAGCTCTTCCCTCTCCCCTGAGCCGCAGGCGAATGTAGCTCAACGAGAGAGGGCGAGGTTGCACATCGCTGTCCTGATGGGCGGCTGGTCGGCGGAGCGCGAGGTGTCGCTGATGAGCGGCGAGGGTGTTGCCAAGGCGCTTGAATCGCGCGGGCACACTGTCACCCGCGTCGATATGGACCGCAATGTGGCTGCGGTGCTGTCCGGCATTCGCCCCGATGTGGTGTTCAACGCGCTGCACGGCACGCCGGGCGAAGATGGCAGCGTGCAGGGCATGCTCGATCTGATGCAGATTCCCTATACGCACTCGGGCCTGGCCACCTCGGTGATTGCCATCGACAAGGTGCTGACCAAGCAGGCGCTGATGCCGCATGGCATTCCGATGCCGGGCGGACATATTGTGCGCTCGCAAAGCCTTTACGCGGGCGATCCGCTGCCGCGCCCCTATGTGCTGAAGCCGGTCAACGAAGGCTCCTCGGTCGGAGTTGCCATCGTCAAGGCGGAAAGCAACTATGGCGACCCGATCAGCGCTGAGGCGTCCGGCCCCTGGCAGCATTTCGATGAACTGCTCGCCGAACCGTTTATCAAGGGCCGCGAACTGACGGTCGCGGTGCTCTGCGACCGCGCCCTGTGCGTCACCGAGTTGCAGACCAAATCGGGCTTTTACGACTATGAGGCCAAATATACCGACGGGTTGACGCTGCACATTTGCCCGGCGGACATCCCCGCCGATATCGCCGCGATGTGCCTCGATCTTGCGTTGCGCGCACACCAGATTCTGGGCTGCAACGGCGCGTCGCGCTCCGATTTCCGCTGGGATGATGAACAAGGCGCGGCAGGGCTTTACCTGCTTGAGGTCAACACCCAGCCGGGCATGACGCCGTTGAGCCTGGTGCCCGAACAGGCGCAATACTGCGGCATCAGCTATGCCGATCTTGTCGAAGCGATTGTCCAGCAAGCCCTTGGGGAGCAGGCATCATGACCACCCGGATCAAACGCGGCGCACCCGCCCGCAGCAGGGCATCAAGCCGCAAGCCGCGCACCCGGCAGCGCTCGCGCGCCAACGCGCTGCTCGGACGCCTGCCGTTCAGCGATGCGCAGCTGCAAAAGGCGGCGACCATCGGCGTGCTTGGGTTACTGACGATCGGTGGCATCATCACCGCGCAGTTCATGGGCCTGCCCGCAATGGCGCGCGATGAGGTGGCGCTCGCTGCGGGCCGCGCGGGCTTTGAGGTCAAGAAGGTCGAGGTGCGGAACGTCGACAAGATGAACGAGCTCAAGGTCTATGAAATCGCGCTGGCGCAAAAGGACCGCTCGATGCTCAACGTCGATCTTGAAGAGCTGCGCTATGAACTGATGGGGATGAAGCTGGTCGCGCCCGATGCCGAGGGCGACGCCGCTGGCAAACGCACCGCGCCGACCGGCTGGATTGCCGATGCACGCATTTCGCGGCAGCTGCCCGATACGCTGATTGTCGATATCGTCGAACGCAAGCCCGTTGCTGTGTGGAACGCCAAGGGCAAGACGATGCTGGTCGATGCGCAGGGGGTTCCGCTGGAGCTGCCGCGCGACCAGATCGACCCCAAGATGCTGCGCATCGTTGGCGCGCGCGCCAATGCGCGGATCGGCGATCTCACCAAGCTGCTCGATGTTGCCCCGGCGCTGACCCCGCAGGTGAAAGAGGCCGAATGGGTCGGCAACCGGCGCTGGAACCTGACCTTCCATTCAGGCGAGGTGCTGGCGCTGCCCGAAGGGGCCGATCTGTCGGAGGCGGCTTTGGTCAATTTCGCGCGGATGGACGGCGTCAACCGGCTGCTGGGTAAGGGCGTGACCTATTTCGATCTGCGCGATCCCGAACGCGCCTATTTACGCAAGCCGCGCGAACCACGGCCCGCCCCCGACAGCATGGCATTGGCAGAACAATGACAGACAGCAAGTCACGCAAGGCACCCGCCGCCGCCAAACCGCGCATCGAGGCGACGTTCGGCGCGCTCGACATTGGATCGTCCAAGATCGCCGCGCTGATTGTTGGTCGCACCGAGACCGGCGAGCTGCTGGTGCTGGGCGCCGGGCAGCGGCTGAGCGAAGGCGTCAAGCGCGGCTATATCACCGATCTGCAGGCGACCGAGCTGGCGGTGCGCGAGGCGGTGGAACAGGCCGAGCGCATGGCGGGCATCAACATCGATCACGTGCATGTCAGTTGCACATCGGGCGGCTTGTCGAGCACGATTGCACGGGTTGAGGTGGACCTGGGCGGTGGCCGCATCGATGAGGATGATGTCGATCATCTGCTGGTCGCGGGGCGCGAGACCATCCAGCCGGGCGGACGGCTGGTGCTGCATGCGCAGCCTGCGCTCTATACGCTCGATGGCGCGACGGGCGTCAAAAAACCGATCGGCTTGCATGCCGAGCGGCTGGGGGTCGATATCCATGTGGTGTTTGCCGATGGCGCGCCGGTGCGCAACATCGACCAGACCGTTGGCGCGGCTTACCTTGGCGTGCGCGGCATTGTTGCCTCGCCGATCGCTGCGGGCACCGCGTGCCTGGGCGAGGAGGAGCGCGAGCTTGGCGTGGCGCTCATAGAAATGGGTGCGGCGGTCACCAACATTTCGCTTTACGCCGGCGGCATGCTGGTTGGCCTGTTCACCATTCCCTTTGGTGGATCGGACATCACCGACGCCATTGCCTCGGCCTTTGGCCTGCGCCGGACAGAGGCGGAGCGGATCAAGTGCTTCCACGGTGCAGCGACATCGTCACCGCGGGACAATCATGACATGATCGACCTGCGCCTGCCCGATGAGGACAGCAAGCTGGTCGGTACGGCAGCCCGCAGCGCAGACGACAAGAACAGCATCAGCCGCGCACAGCTGGTCTCCGTGATCCGCCAGCCGCTCGACTATCTGGTCGGCGAGGTCGCCAAAGGATTGAAGGCATTGGGCTTCACCGGCGCGCAGGGTCAACGCATCGTGCTGACCGGCGGCTGCGCAGAGCTGCGCGGGCTGGCCGATCACATGCAGGTGGCGCTTGGCCGCACGGTACGCATCGGACGCCCGACGGGGCTGGTCGGCCTGCCCGATGCCCACGCTGGCCCTGCCTTTTCGACGCTCGCCGGGCTGGTGCTGTTCGCAGCAAACGAGCCGGTGGACATCCGCACCGTCGCGTCATCCTATCAGCAGGTCCACAAGCATTCAGGTGCTGCCGTCATGCAGCGGCTCTGGCGCACCTTCCGGGCCAATTTCTGATGGGTAGCGCCTCGAAAACCAGCGCAAATGCACGAAGCGGTGGAAAACGCGATATTTTACGTGAATTCGCGAATCAAACTGTGCAAGGTGAAACCTGCTATTGCTTCAATTTCATGAAGCATGGGAGATTGGACGCATGAGCATCACCATTGGACCGCCCACCGTTGACGAATTGCGTCCGCGCATCGCGGTGATTGGTATCGGCGGCGCAGGGGGCAATGCCATTGCCAACATGATCGCGGCCAATGTCGAGGGCGTCGATTTCATCGTTGCCAATACCGATGCGCAGGCGCTCAATTCATCGACTGCCGAGCGGCGTATCCAGCTCGGCCCGGATGTGACCCAGGGCCTGGGTGCAGGATCGCGGCCCGAGGTTGGTCGCGCGGCTGCCGAGGAAACCGTGCAGGATATCGAGGCGATCCTTGAGGGCACGCATATGTGCTTTATCGCCGCAGGCATGGGCGGGGGCACCGGCACTGGGGCTGCGCCGGTGATCGCCAAGGCAGCGCGTGAACGCGGCATCCTGACCGTCGGTGTGGTCACCAAGCCGTTCACCTTTGAAGGCACGCGCCGGATGCGCGCCGCCGACAGTGGCATCGAGGAACTGCAGAAGAACGTCGATACGCTGATCGTCATTCCCAACCAGAACCTGTTCCTGATTGCCAACCCCAACACAACCTTCAAAGAAGCCTTCAAGATGGCGGACGAGGTGCTGCAACAGGGGGTGCGCTCGATCACCGATCTCATCGTCAATCCCGGCCTGATCAACCTCGATTTTGCCGACATCCGTTCGGTGATGCGCGAAATGGGCAAGGCGATGATGGGCACCGGCGAGGCCGAAGGCGACGGCCGCGCGCTGGAAGCGGCGGAACGCGCAATCGCCAATCCATTGCTCGATGGCGTTTCGATGCGCGGCGCCAAGGGTGTCATCGTCTCGATCACCGGCGGCGATGACATGCGCCTGATGGAGGTTGACGAGGCCGCCAATCACATTCGCGAACTGGTCGATCCCGATGCCAACATCATCTGGGGCAGCGCCTTCAACCCCGAGCTTGAAGGCAAGATCAGGGTCTCGGTGGTGGCGACCGGGATCGATGGTGAGGGTTTGCAGAACGCAGAGGATTCGCGTCCATTCACGCTTTCGACCGCAGGCACGCGTGGCTTTTCGATGCCGACGCCTGCGCCAGTGCCGGTGGCAGCACCCGCACCACCTGCGCCATCGACAACACCGTCCTTTGCCCGTCCACCCGAGGCCGCAGCAGCCTCCGGGCTGGACATGGCCGAGCCTGAATATCCTGAACCGCTGGACCTGGGACTGGCCGCAGAAGCGATTGGCGATGACGACGCGACAGAATCCAGCCCGGCCAACGACGAACTGCTGCTCGATGCCGAAAGCCTTGCCGAAGCAGACCAGCAAGAGGCCCCGGCACCGCTGGTGGCACCGACAGAAAGCCCGCTCAAGCCCAAGCCGCCGCGTGTAGCGACCGGCGGCGGCACCTTGTTTGAGCGGATGTCGAGCATGTCGCGGGGCGGCGCGCGCGATGGTGACAGTGACGAAGATGATACGACGGACGCACCGCCGCTTAACATCCCGCGCTTTCTGGGCCGCCAGAACAATTCTTGATGACATGGTGAAGCCGGGTGGTGTGCATGGTTGCTCACGCCCGGTTCTACCAATCGTCGAAGCCGCGCCACGCTCTGGCGCGCCTGATCCACTTTGCGGCTTGCATTCACCGCCGCCAGGGGCGACGTAAACGTCAACCATGACACAGATCAATTCAGACTTCCGGCAGGTCAGGCGTTTCGTTGCCAGCCTGTTGCTCGGCACCGCGCTGTTTTCTGCACCTGCTTTGGCACAGGAGGGGCCTGACGAGCCGGAGCAAGCAGGCTCGGGCTATTCATCGCTGAGTGTTGCGCAGCCTAAGGGCACGCGCGAGCTGCAGAGCGCGTTGATGCGACTCGCGACCGATTCATCGGACCTCAATGCGCTCATTGATGCCGGTCATGCCGCTCTGCTGCTCAACGATCCGCAAGCCGCCATCGGTTTTTTCGTCCGCGCCGACCAGATCGACCCGCGCAACGGCAGGATCAAGGCCGGGCTCGGATCGACCTTGTTGCTGAATGAAGACCCGCATGAAGCGCTGCGTCTGTTCGATGAGGCTCAGCGGCTGGGTGTCGCCGAAACTGTGTTCGCATCCGATCGCGGACTTGCCTACGATCTTGTCGGCAACTTCGATGCTGCGCAAAACGACTATGAACTGGCTTTGCGGCGCGGTAGCGACGATGAGACAATCCGGCGTTATGCGTTGTCGCTGGGCATATCCGGGGATCGCGCCGCCGCCGAGGCGCAGCTCGATCCGTTGCTGCGCAAACGCGATGCCGCTGCGTGGCGGACCCGGGCTTTCGTGCTCGCGGTGACTGGCGATGTTGAGGGTGCGGTCTCGATTGCTGATGCGACTATGCCCAAGCGGATGGCCGCGTCGATTGAGCCGTTCTTTCGGTTCATGGTGCGGCTTACCCCGGCGCAGCAGGCAGCTGCCGCGCATTTCGGGCACTTTCCGCAATCCGCCGCCATCGGCAAGGATGATCCACGCAACCGGCAGTATGCCTCACGTGGCACCCCGCGTCCGCGCACCAACAGGGCCGATGCCGGGCTTATCCCGGTGGGAGACCCGTTGGGACCATCGGCCGACAGCAGGGGCCGCAAGACGGTCAAAGTTGACAAGGCACAGCGGCGCAGGCCGGGTCGCAAGGCCACCGGTGGCGAAACGCAGGTGGCGCTCGCGCAGCCTGCGCCTGCTGCAGCGCTAAAGGCCAGCGCTGCGCCGCCTTTACCCGCGCCGCCGCGTCTGACCGGACCAGTCGTTGCGACATCGGCACCAACATCTACGCCAACGCCAACGCCAACGCTTCCGCGGGCGATGGCCGCTGCAACTCCAGCGACCGTGCAAGCGATCGGCGTCGACAGGGGAGCGGGTGCGGCGCGCAGGCGTGCGGAGGAGGAGTTGGCTGCAATTGACCCGGCCAAGGTACAGCGCATCGCCGGGGCCAGCCAATTACCGGTTCCCGAAGGTTATCGCACTGTGCCTGCTGCATCCTCCCAAGGGGCGATGGTGCAGGCGGTGCCGGGGGCAGAACCGGCATCAGCGGCGCGCGCCACCGTGCAGGCCGTGCCCGGTGCAGCGATGACCTCAACCGACCGTGCAACAGTGCAAGCTGTGCCTGGCACAACCGTGCCCCCGGCAACACGCGCCACCGTGCAGGCAATTCCGCCAGCCGTCGCCTCGGCGCCGGGCAACGATTCTGTGCGCCCTGGCTTTGCCAGCCTGCCCGATGTTACCACGCGCGCGGTTACGCGAAATGAGATCGCCAGAAATGAGATCGCCGCGCTTCCCGCCAGCCCGGTCCAGCAGGCAGGCACCGGCGCACCCGCGCCGCAGGTCAACGGTCCGACCGGCTTTGACCTCGCCCGGGTTGCGTCCCCCACCGCTGCAGCCTCGGCAAGCGTCACACCTGTGCCTTCGGATGCCGCCCCAACGGGGCAACAAGCCGCGACGACACAGCCGCTTGCCAGCCGTATCAGCCTCGCCACGATCATGCCCGACATCAAGGCGATGCCGCAGGAACCGGTGGCCAATCCCGACGCGGTGGATTTGACCAAGATCAAGCCCGCGCCACCAAAGCAGCCTGAGGCCAAAAAAGCAGAGCCCAAAAAGCCCGAGCCCAAAAAGGTCGTGAAGCCTGAGCCGCCCAAGCATCCCAAGCGCCATTGGGTGCAGGTGGCTGGCGGCGCCAATCGCACCGATCTGGCCAAGGAATGGAAACGCCTGACCGGTGCCGCCCCGCAAGCATTCAAGGGCAAGCAGGGTTGGTGGACACCCCTTAATGCCACCAACCGCTTGCTTGCTGGCCCATTTGGCAGCGAAGGCGAAGCGCAGGCCTTCGTCAACGCGCTGTCAAAAGAAAAGCTCTCGGCCTTTGCCTTCACAAGTTCAGAAGGCCAGCAGGTCACCAAGCTGGGCGGTTGAGCCTGTTCCATCACCACTCCCCTCTCCGTTTATGAGAGGGGCAAAGGTTCGCCTCGCTGAAACGGGTGGGGTCAATTGTATCGCAGCAAAAAAAGGGGGGCTCATGGCCCCCCGATCCCCTGTATCTGGCCGCAGCGATCTTGCGCCGCTGCGGCCTTTTTTCCAAGCAGGCTTAGAATTTGAAGCGCACAATGCCGCCATAGGTGCGCGGCTGGTTCGGGTAACCCGAGACCGTGCCGGCCTGTGCGACGCCATCGAACACCGTGATGATGTATTGATCGTCAAGCAGGTTGCGCGCCCAAACGCCGACCTCCAGCCCATTGTCGAGTTGCAGAATCATCGACGCGTTCACAAGATTGACTTCGCGCTGGAAGATCCGCAGGTCGCGGCGCGCGTTGACTGGGCCGTTGAAGGTCGGCAAGCCGTTGTTGATCGCGACATTGCTTTCATGGCTGTAGTCAATCCGCGTCAGCAGTTTGTTGCCACTGCTGCCGAATTCGTGGGTGTAGGTCGCCGACGTTGCGAGGCTCCACTCCGGGATGCCGCCGGGACGAAAGCCAGTCAGATTACCCACCGGGCTTTCGGTGAAGCTGTCGAAATTGGCATCAAGATAGGTTGCCGCAAAGGTGAACACCAACCCTCTGGTGGGGGTGATGGTCGTATCGAGTTCGAAGCCCTTCACCGACTGTTCGCCGGCATTGTTGAGCTGGAAGCCCGTGCCGGTAAACAGGAAGCTCTGGAAACCCTGAATCGTCTGGTCGAACAGCGCGAGGTTGACGCTCAGTCCCGGCCAACTGGCCTTCATGCCGAGTTCGTAGACTTCCGCTTCTTCTGGTCCGGCGAAGCGCGAACCGGTACCGAGATTGGGCACCGCCAGACCTGCGCCGATGATGGGCGAGTTGGGCGCTGCGAAGGTCGAACGACCCGGGCCGGGAATGAAATCCCCAAACGCCGGGCGGCTGTCGCGCGACAGGTTGATCGAGCTCGCCTTGAAGCCGGTCGAATAGCTGGCGTAGACATTGACCCGATCCGAAACCGCGTAAGACGCGCGCAGCAGATAGGTCAGCTTGTCGTCGCGCGTCCGGCCGGGCTCAACTGCGTTGGGCAGGTTGAGGAACGGCGGCTGGAACTGGAATGCGCTCAGACCGAGCAGCGGGTTGACTGCCGGATTGGTCGCCGCTGCAAGCAGCGCCTGCTGGTTGGCGGCTGGCAGCGCCTGGAATGCCGCACGGTTGCGGACCCCGCCACCCGTGGCCTGAACGATAAAGGCATCGACCAAGTTGATATTGGCCAGCGGATCAAACGACTGCTGTGCAAGCGCGAAATCCTTCTTATCGTCGGTGTAGTTGAACCCGGCGGTAAAGACGAGGCCATCAACCGGCTCAAAATCGACCGTCCCGAACACCGACCACGACCGGTTGTCCATCGCGAATTGTTCAGCCGTAAGCGGGCCGGGCCTGAAGATCGAATTTTGCGGCAGGCCAAGCCCGGCTTCGACCCCGTTGAACACCATCGGGTTGCCCGCCAGCAGGCTGAAGAATGCCCGCGTGTCGGCACCGGTGGTCAGGCGGCTGTCCTGCGTGATCGACTCATCGAAAAAGTATCCACCCAGAAGGAAGTTCAGCGGCCCATCGAAATCCGACGAGATCCGCAGTTCCTGCGTGAAGGTCTCCACATCCTGGTCGCGGGTTTCGGTCACCACATCGGCGCTGGTGAAATCGACATCCTGATCGAGGAAGTTTTTGAGTTCACGATAGGCGGTGATTGAGGTCACGGTGAGCGCGCCAATATTCCAGTCGGCCTGGATCGATCCGCCGTAATTCTTGACTTCGTTGCGCGGCACCTGGCTGAGGAAAGTGTTGTAGCTGAAGAAGTTGGTGTCGAGTGCGCCACCAACCGCGAACACCGCAGGCGCGGTGGGCCCGGCCACCAGGGTCGAAACCAGACAGCACACTTCGTCGATCTTGCCATAATCGACAATCGCGCGGATCTTGAAATCTGCGCTCGGTTCAATCAGCAACTGGGCGCGCGCCGTCCAGCGGTCGCGGTCCGAAACGTCCTGATTAAGATTGACGATATTGGCATAGCCATCGCGGCGGTTGTAACTGCCGTCCACCGAGAACGCGATGTTCTCGCTGATCGGACCGGTAATTTCGCCCTTGAGGATCAGTGCGTTGAAGTTGCCGTAGCTGGCCTCAACCTGGCCGCCGAATTCATATTGCGGCTCTTTGGTGATGACCGAGATCACACCGGCGCTCGCATTTTTGCCAAACAGGGTCGATTGCGGCCCGTTCAGGACTTCAATGCGCTGAACCATGTTAAGGTCAGACAGCGCAGCGGCCGAACGTGAGCGGAACACGCCGTCAATGAACACGCCAACCGAAGGTTCGATGCCGAAGTTGTTGTCGCCGTTGCCGAAGCCGCGGATGATGAACGTGGTGGCAGACGCGCTCTGCAACTGGCTGACCCGCAGCGAGGGAGTGACCGTCTGCAGATCCAGCACGTCACGGATTTGCGCGTTTTCGAGCGTTTCGCCGGTGGTCACCGATACCGAGATCGGCACTTCCTGCAGCGTTTGCTCGCGCTTGGATGCGGTGACGATGATGACGTTGCTTTCAAAATTCTCTTCGTCCTGCGCCGCATCTTGCGCCAGCGCTGCACCCGGCATCGCGAGCGTGCCGATGGCTGCGCCGGAAAGAAGAATCGATTTCAGGCGTGTTTCGGTGAATTTCATGGACATCTCACTCCCCTAAAGTGCTGACGCGAAGGCACATTAACCAGCTCTCTCGCGCGTTATATCGTTCTTATGGTCGCGGGCCGGGCAGGACAATCACAAACCACGGAATCAACAGCGATTCCGGGATTTACGTGACATAATTACAACGATCCGTTCGGAGACTGGCGTCTTTGCCGCTACACAACGTGCGCGCGGATCATGGAATTAACCCCCACCTGCGCCTTCAGCCTGCTGCCCAGCAGGAACACCCCACCAATCTTTCGCTGGATGAACAATGTGTCGACCGGTGGAATGTGATAAAAGCTGCGTTGCTGCGCAAACGCCATGCCCTCGTCGCGCAACTGGTTGACGGTGTCGCTTGAGGCAAAATCGAACGAGCCTTCGGTGCGCAGCGGCGCGAAGGCGGTGTCGAACATGCCCAGCACCGCATCCTTGTGCGATTCCGGCGCGTCTTGGTGGATCAGGCCGAGTGTGATGGCCCACTGGCGAGTGGCCGCGCGGTCGCTCTTCAGCCCGGCCCCCAACAACGCGCGATAGGCGTCGGCCACCGGCTGCGTGACCGGGCGGGTCGCCCCGAAATCGAGCAGCACCAGCTGCCGGGTGGCAGGGTCATAGCGGTAGTTGGCAAAATTGGGGTCGGTCTGCATCAGCTTGAATTCAAACAGCTCGCGCATCAGCAGGCCGACGAGCAGTTCGGCAATCCGGTCACGGTCCACCTGCGGCAGATGCTCAGTGTCCTCTACCGCGATGCTCTCATCAAATGACATCGCCAGAATGTCGCCGGTGCTGAAATCCTCATGCAGCGCTGGCACGCGATAGTCGGGTTCGCCCGCCAGCAGCTGGCCGAAGCTCGTCAGATGCGCGGCTTCGTGCTCATAATCGGCCTCTTCATGCAGCTGACGCTTGGCTTCCTCAAGCATCGCATCGATCTCCAGCCCGGCAGGCAGCAGGCCGGAGAGCTTGATCAGCGAGGCGACATTATCGACATCGCTGTCGATGCTCTGGCGCACCCCAGGATATTGCACCTTGATCGCCAGGTCGCGGCCATCGACGGTGCGCGCGCGGTGAACCTGGCCGATTGAGGCGGCGGCGATCGGCTTGAAGCCGAAGCTGGCAAAGCGCTTTTCCCAGCCGCGCCCCCAGTTGTGTTCCAGCACCTTGCGCAGCTGGCCTTGCGGCATGTGTTGCGCATCGGCGCGCAGGCGGCCCAGAATTTCGGTGAGTTCGGGCGGAAAGAAATCGCCGGTGTCCATCGACATCAGCTGGCCCAGCTTCATCGCTGCACCGCGCAGGTTGGCGAGCTTGTCGGTGATCCGCCGGGCGTTGGCCGGGGTCAGCAGCAGATCGCTGACGCTGGGGCGTTTGCCCTGTGCCCACTGCTTCGCGCCATCGACCAGCATCCCCCCCGCGACGCCACCCGCCATGCTGCCAAAGCTGGCAAAGCGCTGGATGCGGCCGCTGGGGACGGCCTTGCCGATGGACCGGGTCTTTGGGGGGAGCATAAGACGCGAGCACCTGTCACTGGCTTGGCGTCACCATAGACGCCTTGCGTTACCCATGTAGGTGCGCGTGGCCGCGATGACGAGGGGTTCAGCTACAGCTGGCCCCGCCCAGCACGCAAAATCGCGCGCAATGCGGGTGGTTGAGCGAGACGCTGCGCGATGCCTCGACAAGGCTGCGCCCCATGTCGAACTGCGGATCATAGGGCAGCAATGTGCAGGCGGCGACAGTGGGCCGGTCCGCGCCCTTGTGTTTCACCACCATCCGGCTGCTGGCGCACATCATGCTCGCCGGGTCGATCTTGAGAATATCCCAGCAGCCGGTGCTGATCTCGGCGATATCGGCGGTCGCGTCCATCTCAGGGAACATGACAAAGGCCTGCGGGTCGTTCACGTCGATGGCCAGCCCCTCGCGCGCAAACAATGCGGCAAATCCGGCGCGCGCCTCGGCATCGCTTTCGTTGCCCAGATGCCGCCCCGCAACCGCGATGGCAAAGCCGTTGTCGTTCAACCATCTGAGACCAGCTATCGCCTTGTCCCAGCTGTTTGGTCCGCGTTCGGCCTCGTGGACCGCCTGGCTGTAGTGGTCGAGGCTGACACGGATTGTGAGCTTGCGCCCGTGGCGTGCCCGCAGATCGAGCAGCGCGGCTTCATAACGGCGTAGCGGGCGCATCGCGTTTGACAGCACCAACGTGTCGAACCCGCGCGACAGGCACAGATCGAGGATGGCGATGAGTTCGGGGTTCATGAACGGCTCACCACCGGTGAACGCAATCTCGCGCGTTGGCAGGCCGTGCGCCGCAATTTCGTCGAGATATTGGGTCACTTCGGCCAGGCTGATATAGACCAGCGCGTCGTTTCGCGGCGAACTTTCGATGTAGCAGCTCTTGCAGGCTAAATTGCATAAGGTGCCGGTGTTGAACCACAAGGTGGTAAGCCCCGTCATCACGACCGATGCGCGCGGTTCGCCTTTCGCGGTGACCATGGGATCGCGGAACTTTTTCGGATCAAGCGGCTGCGCGGCGTCCAGCGCAAACGGGCTGGCGGCGAGATTGGGCTGTGTGGCGATAAAGGGCTCCATCGGTGTGCTGCTGGCGGGCAGCGTCAATCGCTCGATATCTGCTCTGACCGGGGCTTGGCAAGCCGCGAAGCGAGCGGTGCCGAAACGATCAGCTGTAATTGGTGATACAAAAGCACAGGCAGGATGATGAGCCCCGCCTGCGGCCCCCCGAACAGGATCGCGGCCAGCGGCGCGCCAGTGGCGATGCTCTTGTGCGATCCGGCAAACAGCAGGCTGATGCGGTCGGGCCTCGGCAACCGCAGCAATCCGCCCAGCCCCCAGGCCGCGACCATTGCGATGGCGAGCATCACAGCGATGGTGCCGGTGAGGATGCCGAGCACCGTCCAGCTAAGCGCTGCCATCTGTCCACCGGCGACCGCAGAGCAGAACGCGACATAGACCGCCAGCGCAATGGCAAAGCGGTCCAGAAAGGTCAGCAGCGCCTTGTTGCGCATCGCCCAGCCACGCAGCCAGCCTTGTGCAATCTGGCCGAGCACGAACGGCAGCAGCAGGATCGCGACGATGCGCAGCACCGTGTCCGCGCCGATGTCCGCGCCTCCGGTCGCGCCGATCAATAGCACCACGAGCGCGGGCGTCATGAAAATGCCGGACAGGTTAAGCAGCGCCGCCGCCATCACCGATGCCGCGATGTTGCCACCCGCCAGCGACGCATAGCTGATCGCCGACTGGACGGTGGAAGGCAAGATACCGAGAAACAGCAGTCCGACGATTAATCCGGCGGGCATGAAGGACGGCTGCGCAAATGTCGCTGCCAGCCCGACCAGCGGCATCAGGCCGAAAACGAACACAAAGATCAGGCCCTGCAATCGCCAGTTGCGCATCGCGGCAATCACCTCGGCGCGGGGCAGGCGCAGGCCATGCAAGAAGAACAGCATGAAGATCGCCACCGACACCGCGTGCCCAGCATAAACCGCCGCCGCGCCGCGTACCGGCAGCACCGCAGCGGCTGCGACGGTAAGCAGCAGCACGAGCACAAAGCGGTCGGGGATCAGGCGGGAGAGAAGCGACATGGGCAGCACAGCCATTGCCCGCTTCGCCCAGCCAGCGCAACGGCTTGCTTGCCGCCCGAAGCGATGCGACAAGACCGTTGAGCAATGAGGGGCGCGGGGATGGACTGGAAACCGGTTTTGGCAGCGATTGAGGCTGCGACCGCGCCGCACATCGGCAGCGGCAAGGTCGCCGATTACATCCCTGCGCTGGCGAGGGTTGACCCCAGCAAGTTTGGCATGGCGGTGGTGCTGGGCAGCGGCGAGATGCTGACGCTGGGCGACAGCCATGAGCCGTTCTCGATCCAGTCAATCTCAAAAGTTTTTACGCTTTCCATGGCTTTACGTTGGTTTGGTGAGAGTGTTTGGGATCGGGTTGGTCGCGAACCCAGCGGCAGCGCATTCAATTCCATCATTCAGCTTGAAAATGAAAAAGGTATTCCGCGTAACCCTCTGATAAATGCAGGCGCGATCGTCATCACTGACATGCTGGTTGCCGCCAGCAGCGCCGATGCGGTGGTCAATGAACTGATCGCGCGGCTGCGGCGCTTTTCGGGCGACGAGACGATCAAGATCGACGAGGAAGTGGCAGAATCTGAGTCCGCCACTGGATCGCGCAACCGGGCGCTCGCCTATTTCATGGCGTCGTTCGGCAATATGAACAATTCGGTGGAGGAGAGCCTCGGCGCATATTTCCGCCAGTGCGCGGTGCGGATGAGCTGCCGCCAGCTGGCGCGCGCGGCATTGTTCCTAGCCTTCGATGGCCGCGACCCGATCACCCGCGAACAGATGGTCTCCCGCGAATACTGCCGCCGGATCAACGCGGTGATGATGTCGTGCGGCCATTATGACAACAGCGGCGATTTCGCCTATCGCATCGGCCTGCCCGGCAAAAGCGGCGTCGGCGGCGGCATCCTCGCGGTCGCGCCCGGCCACGGCGTTATCGCCACCTGGTCGCCGGGGCTGAATGCAGCGGGCACATCAATGGTCGGCGCGGTGGCGCTGGAAGAGCTGGTCGAGGCGACGGGATGGAGTGTGTTTGTTTGAGCAAGAGCGGTTTCGGTATCACGCGTGATATTGATCAATGCCGCTTGCTTTTTTCACGCCATATGGCCATATTTCTCATATGAAATCGAACCAGTCTGCATCGAAACGCGCGTTGCTTGCCAAGCACAGAGATTTGGTGCTGGGGCGCAGCGCAGTGACAGGGCAATATGTATTAAGGCCAGCATCTAAACAGGGTTCGGTGTCGATAAAGAATGCCAATGCCGTGGTCAAAACTGTACTAGCTGATCAGAGCAAATAGCTGCTGGTGACACAACAACGCACTTCAACGGACGACGTATTTATCAATTGTCCGTTTGATCACCAGTTCAATGCAATATTCAACGCGTTAATTTTTACGATTTATGCTTGTGGTTTCCGGCCACGATCTGCGCGCGAGCTGGACGATGGCGGACAAGCGCGGCTCGATAAACTGTATGCCATTATTGAGCAATGTCGTTATGGAATTCTTGACCTGTCGCGTACAGAGCTTGATAATGTGTTTCTTTTGCCAAGATTCAACATGCCAGTGGAGCTTGGTATTTTTTTGGGTGCCAAGCGCTATGGCGGGAAATTACAAAAGGACAAGAGACTGATAATCTTTGATATAGAGCAGTATCGGTATCAAAGATTTATTTCTGATCTCGCAGGAATGGATATTCATGCGCATAGCAACGATCCGTCGCTCGCGATCAATGAGGCTCGTAATTGGCTGGCAAATGTTTCGCGGCGAAAGCTACCGAGCGGACGTAATCTGATACGCGCCTACCATCGTTTCAATCACGATCTCCCCGCGCTTGCACAGGCCCTCGACTTTGACGTCGATGCACTGCCATATGTAGATTTTGAAAGGTTCGTTGTCACGTGGCTACTTGAAGCCAAGGCAGATGGCGAGAACTGAGCTCACCCCATTCTCGGCACATCCGCAGGCGTCGCGCTGAAACTTGGCGCAGGCGCGGGCTGCAGCACGCCATCCACCTCGACGAACGTGCCGCGCTCCTTGTTCTGCGGGTGTTCGGGGGCCTCGCGCAGGCTTAGCACCGGGGCGAAGCAGATGTCGGTGTGTTCCATGATGGCGCACCAAGCGTCGCGGGTTTTGGTGAGAAACAATGCGGTCAGCTTGCCCTTCAGCGCGCTCCACTGGCGCGGGTCCATCTGCGCATCAAACGCCGGATCGTCGAGCCCGGCCTTATCGCGCAGCAGCGCATAAAATTGCGGTTCGATCGAGCCGATCGAGATGTATTTGCCATCAGCGCATTGATAAGTGTCGTAGAAATGCGCGCCGGTATCGAGGAGGTTGACCCCGCGTTCGTCGCGCCACTGGCCGTTGGCGAGAAACGTATAGGTCATCGCCGACAGGATTGCCGCGCCGTCGGTCATCGCGCAGTCGATCACCTGGCCCTTGCCGGTGCTGCGCGCTGACAGGATGCCCGCGAGCATCCCGAATGCCATCATCATGCCGCCGCCGCCGAAATCACCCACCGCATTGACCGGCGGCGTGGGCTTGTCGCCCGCGCGGCCATAGCTGTGCAGCGCGCCCGAAAGCGCGATATAGTTGATGTCGTGCCCAGCAAAAGGCGCATATGGCCCGGTCTGACCCCAGCCTGTCATCCGGCCGAACACCAGTTTCGGGTTGTCGGCCAGCAGCACATCGGGGCCAAGCCCCAGCCGCTCCATGACGCCGGGGCGAAAGCCCTCGATCAGCCCGTCGGCTTCTACAACCAGCGCGCGGACTTGCGCGACGCCATCTTCGGACTTGAGGTCGAGCGCGATGACTTCGCGATTGCGGTTGAGGATGTCGCGGTTGCCGGCATCGCCAACCATTTGGCGGGAGGATGCGCGCTCAATCCGGATGACGCGCGCGCCATGATCGGCGAGCATCATCGCGGCGAATGGGGCAGGGCCAATCCCCGCCAGTTCGATGATGGTCACCCCGTGCAATGCGCCTGGCATATCGTGTCACTTTCAATTTAATTGATCGGTTAAGGGCGCGACGGTATCGCGGTGTGGCATGAATGCAAGCCTCAAACGGCAAGTTCGCATGTTGCAACGCCGCAGTTAATCGTCTGATTAACAGGTTCCGTAGCGTCAACCGCGTGTTGCAATGCACAAGCGCGCATTTCTGCGGGACTCGACGATTTCAGCGCGTTCGTATTTCGCGCCAACGACACAAAAAAATTGCATTGGTTCAGCGTTTGTGACAATTTTCTGATTGTGCTCAAAGCGGCAAAGATCGCTTGAGACACAAAAGCAACACTATGCTTTGCTTGTGGGAGAAGAGGATGCGCACTTTGTTGAAGCCCGTTGCGGGCTTGCTCTGCACTGTTTCAATGACATCGATCGCCATGGCGCAGGATACGCAACGCGATGATGCGCCCGACCGCGACATCATCATCGTTACCGCCACGCTGCGCGCCGCCGATGTGCAGGACATCCCGCTCGCTGTGACCGCTGTCAGTCCCGAACAGCTCGATCGGCAAAATGTGCAGGACATCAAGGCGCTGACATCGATTTCACCCAGTTTCAACATCCAGTCATCACAAACCGAAAGCCAGGGCACATCGATCCGCATCCGCGGCGTCGGCACCACCGGCAACAACACGGGGCTCGAAAGCTCGGTCGGGGTGTTCATCGATGGCGTTTACCAATCACGCCCCGGCATCGCGCTGGGCGATCTGCTCGATCTGGAGCGGCTGGAAATTCTGCGCGGCCCACAAGGGACGCTGTTTGGCCGCAACACTTCGGCAGGTGCACTCAACCTCACCACCAAGCGCCCTGACCTCAGCAAGGTCGAGGGCTTTGCCAATGCGACTTACGGCAATTTCGACTTTTTCAACGTCCAGGCCGGGGTCAGCCTGCCGCTGGTAACCGATCAGCTGGGGATCCGCCTCTCAGGGGCCTATCGCAAGCGCGACGGCTATCTGCGCAGTGTCATCGTACCGGGTGCCGAAAGCGGCAACCGTGACCGCTTCATTGTGCGCGGGCAGCTGCTGTGGGAGCCTTCGCCCGATATCAGCATTCGGCTGATCGGCGATTATGCCGAGGCGAATGAAAACTGCTGCGACGCGGTGATCGTGCGCGAAACCGAGCTGCAGCCGTTCTTTGCCTTCCACGGTCTGGCGAGCGACGGGGTTGACGCGTTCGGTCGTGATGCGTTGGTGCGGCGGCGCACCAACAGCCAGCAGTTCAATAATGACACCGAGCAATATGGCTTTTCCGGCGAGCTGAAATGGGATTTCGGCCCCGCGCAGATGACCTATATCGGTTCGTATCGGCGGTTTGAGGCGTCATCGGATCAGGAATCCGATTTCGTCGGGCTGAATGTGTTCAGCTCTGGCGCGGGATCGACCGCAGCCCCGACAACGCCAAGCAACGGCGGCCCGATCAAGACGATGACCCACGAACTGCGCTTTCAGGGCAGCGCATTCAACGATGCGCTCGATTTTCTTGTCGGCGCTTACTATTCGGATGAAAGCATTGATGAAATCCAGACGCTGACGCTGGGCGCCGATTATCAGCGCGCGGTCAGCGCGGGCAATTTCGCCAATGTCGCCGGGGTCAATCCGCTGTTCGCGCTGACAGCGCTGGGCAATGGCGGGGTACCGGTCAATGCGGCGGGCAATTTCGCCATCAACCGCTTCCAGCAAGAAGCAAAGAGCTTTTCGATCTTCACCCACAACGTCATCAATTTCACCGACAACATCAGCCTCACGCTCGGCGCGCGCTATGTTGACGAGAAAAAGGACGGCAGCTTCGATCAGTTGGCGGCATCGTCACCAGCGTGTCAGGCGATCACCAATGGTGTGATCGCCGGGACCATTCCTGCGGCGTTGCGCGCCGGGGCGCTGGGGCTGACCTGCTTCCCGTTCTCAACCTCGGTGGGGATTACCGTGCCAGGCACTGGCGGCACGGTGCTCGCCAGCACCATCCCCGGCCTGCCGCTGCCGCGCGAATATGATCTGCGGTTCAAGGATGACGAACTGACCTATACCGCGCAGCTCGCCTATAACAGCAACAATGGCTTCCTTGCCTATGCAGGCTTCAGCCGCGGGTTCAAATCGGGGGGGTTCAACCTTGACCCTGCCGCCGCCGCGAACGGTGCAGACCCGCGGTTCAACTCTGAAAAAGTCGATGCTTATGAGGCTGGCATCAAGACCACCTTCGCCAACGGACGCATCCGCGCCAATCTGGCGCTGTTCCACATGGAGATGACCGATTTCCAGGTGCTTGAATTCACCGGGGTCCAGTTCCAGACCTTCAATGTCGGGGCGGCCAAATCGACCGGGGCAGAGCTTGAAATGTTCGGACAGTTCGATTCGGGCATTTCAGTCAACCTTGCGGTGACCTATGCCGATGCGCGCTATCCGGGCAATTGTGCGGTCGGCGTAACCGGCAACGCGGCGACCTTGCAGACAGTGCGCAGCCTGTGCGGGGCGGACCTCACCAATGCGCCAAAGCTGACCGGGGTGTTCGGCATCACCTATGATAACCAGATCACCGATTCCGGCTGGAAGATGCTGGCCAATTTCAACATCGCCTATTCGGACGACAGGCGCACCAGCACATCGCCGCTGGACACCAACGGCTTGCCGATCCCACTCGATATTCAGGACAGCTATTTCAAGATGAACGCGCGGCTGGGCTTTACTACCCCGGATGACCGGTTCAGCTTTGAACTGTGGGGCACCAACCTGAATGACGAAATCACGCGCGGCATCACCGCCAACACCCCACTGCGCGGCGGTGCGGGTACGCGCTCGCGCATCGGCTTTATTGAAGAGCCTCGCATGTACGGCATCACGCTGCGGGCCAAATATTGATACGCATCATTGATGGGAGACAGTGTCTGCGGACTTAAGCATTTCGGCCTAAGTGACCAATGACATTGAACATCAATGCACTGGGGCGGCCCTTTTCAGGACCGCCCTTTTTTTGTGCCTGTATGGTGCCGGGTAACGCAGCGATTACTTGTCGCCGAAGGCATCCGCGATCGAACAGGCTGCCGGGCCGAGGATAACGACGAACAGCGTCGGCAGAATGAACAGGATCAGCGGAATGGTCATGATCGCGGGCAGCCGCGCGGCCTTTTCCTCGGCCCGCATCATGCGTTCGTTGCGAAATTCGGCAGACAGCACACGCAGCGCGGACGCCAGCGGTGTGCCGTATTTCTCGGTCTGGATCATGGTCGTCACCACCCCGCGCACTGAATCGAGCGCAACGCGATAGGCCAGGTTCTCAAACGCCTGTCGCCGCTCGGTCAGGAAGGCGAGTTCGATTGCGGTGAGGGCAAACTCGTCGCCCAGCTCCGGATAGGCCCGGCCGAGTTCCTTGGCGACGCGATTGAAGGCGGCGTCCACGGTCAGCCCGGCTTCGGCGCAGATCACCAGCAGGTCGAGCGCGTCAGGAAGCCCCTTGCGGATCAGGTCGGTGCGCTTGGTGATCATGTTCTGGACGAAGATGTCGGGCGCCTTGTAGCTGCTGATCAGGATGGCGGCGAACAGGCCGAACTTCTTCATCGGTGTCCAGTCGGGCACCAGAATGCCAAAGCCATAGATCGCCAGCGCTGCCCCGCCGCCGAGCACAATCGGCAGCATCATGCGGCCAAAGATGATCGCCACGGCAACGTCTTTTGAGCGGATGCCGGCCTGGGCGAGCTTCTGCTGCGCGGACTTGAGCTGTTCGTCCTGCAACACGCGCAGCGACTGCAGCGTGCTGCGCATCTTGTCGGTGGTATCGTTGCGGTGAACGATCCGCGTGCGTTTCTTGGCGGTTGAAGCGGTGATGCCGGCCTTCAGCTGCTCGCGCCGCTCATTGAGCGCTTTGACCCGCTTGGCCATGGGATCGCGCACTGTGGTCGCTGCATAGATGGCAATCAACACCGCAAGCGTGGCGATCGCAGCCAGCATTGTCGCCACAAAGACGACATCAATCCCTATCAGGGTCGGGTTGGCAGCATTTGGCACTGGTCCGTATCCCCCAAATCAGATTTCAAAGCTGACCATTTTGGCCATGATGAACACACCGATGCTCATCCAGAGCAAGCCACCGAGCCCGGCAATCATCAGCCGTTCTTCGCTGAAGAAACCGGCAAGATATTCGGGGTTCACCCACCAGATCATGATGAAGACGAGAAACGGCAACGCGCCGACGATATAGGCTGAGGCTTTGGATTCGGACGAGAGCGCCTTGATCTTAAGCTTCATCTGCGCGCGTGACCGCAGCACGGCGCCTAGGTTCGACAGGGTTTCAGCCAGATTGCCGCCGGTTTCGCGCTGGATGGCGAGCGTGATGCAGAAAAAGTTGAATTCCGGCAGCGCCAGTCGGTTTGCGCTTTCTTGCAGCGCGTCCTCCATCGACCGGCCAATCTTGATCCGTTCGGTGACCAGCTTGAATTCCTCGCCCACCGGGCCCGGAATTTCTTTGGCGACGACCTGCAGCGTCTCGGTCACCGGCAGACCAGAGCGCAAGCCGCGAACCAGCAGATCAATGGCATCGGCAAAGCGGGCAATGAACTTGGCGAGACGGCGCTTGATGAAATGACTGACGACCATATGCGGCAGGCCAAAGCCGACTGCGGCGCCGATGGCCGCGCTCATTGCCAATTGCCCGGTCCTGAAATAGACGAGTAGCGCCACGACAAGGCCCAGGCCCACCACAACCTGCAAAAACTTGCGCACGGTCCATGACTTGCCGGTCATCGCAAGCCGGCGGCCAAGCATCTCGGTCTTGGTCAGGCTTTCGGTGGTCTGGTTGAAGCGTGGCTTGCGGTTGGCGATGGCCTTGCGCATCTGCGCTTCGACCTTTGCGGTGGCGTTTTCGCTGTGCCGCTCGCGCACCACCAGAATCCGCCGCTGCAGTTCCTTGCGCGAGGAAGGGCCGGCGAACGCCATAATCACCATCGTCAGCACGGCCAATGTACCAAGTGCCAACATCAATGTTTGCGCCATGCTCATGCGATTTGCCCATCCTCATCCGGCCCTGCTTTCCCATCGGGCAAGCAGCTGGCCTTATTTTGCCTTGGCGGGCTTTGCCGGCAGCAGCGACCTGAAGTCACTGAATTTGCCAAGCAGGGATTTTTTTGCGCCGCCCTTGTCCTTTTCCGTCACGACCTCCTCGTCGGCCAGGCCCAGGCAACGTTCGGTCAGCGCCTTCATCACCACGCCTGCCTTGCTCGATTTGCCCGCTTCGCAGAACGGTTGGCCAAGCTTGGCAGCCTGCGCAGCGGTCTTAAGGTCAGCCGGGATGAGGAAATCGATCTTGTGTTCGATGGTCGTCTCAAAATCGGCGCGGGTGATTTCCAGCGCAGCAGGCTGCACCTTGTTGGCGACCACCAAGATGCGCGCGACCGGTGCGTTGGACTTGAGCCAGGCCAGCAAGCGAATTGCGTCGCGTGCCGATGCCAGCGTCAGCTCGGTCACCAGAATTGCGATGTTGGTGTCAGAGACAAGATGTGGATAGTCGATCAGCATCTGGCGCGGCAGATCGACCACCGTGGCTTCAAAGGCGTGGCGGAATTCTTCCTTCAGCTGGAAAAACGCCGCGCCGTCCGTCATCAACGGCGCGCTGATCGGCGCTTCGGCGGACAGGATGGAGAGCTTGTCATTGGCCTTGATCATCGCGCGCTCGATAAACAGCCCATCGATGCGGCTGGGGTTGTCGATGGCGTCGGTCAGGCCGCGACCGGGCTCAAGGTCCATGGTCAGCGCACCGGTGCCAAAATGCAGGTCAAGATCAAGCAACGCCGTCATCCGCCCGGAATATTTGCTGAGTTGCCAGGCAAGCGAGGTCGCAACGGTCGATCCGCCCACGCCGCCGCGCGTGCCGATGACCATAACACCGATATGCGTGCGGTCAGCTACCACTTCGCCCGGCTTGGGCGCGGTCAGCACTGCCTGCGCCTGCATGACCGTATCGCGCAGCTGTTCAGGGCCGACCGGCTTGAGCAGATAGTCGTGCAAGCCA
Source organism: Blastomonas sp. (assembly GCF_041747255.1). Classification (GTDB taxonomy): domain Bacteria; phylum Pseudomonadota; class Alphaproteobacteria; order Sphingomonadales; family Sphingomonadaceae; genus Blastomonas. The sequence goes on from NZ_JBGTFM010000154.1 coordinate 34,843, forward strand.
CTGGAGATCAGATCGCGGTAAAGCCGGACGTCATTGACCTGGCCCATGGCAATAACCACGGTCCCAGGTTCGCAAACCTCTGCCAGCGCGTTGATGTCGTTGAGCGGATCGCCCGATTCCGACAGGTCAACCAGCAGGATGTTGGGACTGGCGGTGACTGAGAGCGACTGCACGGCATTGCGCAGGCCGCCCTTGTGGCACTTTTCGGTTGGCCAGCCCATGTTGACGGCAAGACCTCGCACGATGTCGAGCGATGACTCATCGCAGATAAAGGCGGCAAATGGATCGCGCGTGCCAGAGATGCCAGGTTTCCAGGGTGCGTTCACTGCGATCCTCCACCAGTCTGGGTCGAGCTTTCCTTCAGGCCCTGCGCGCCGGTCGGCTCAGCCTCACGATATTGCTTGATGGCGCGATCAGAGCGCTGGGTGGCAACAGTGCCGCTGCCCGGCTCGCCGCGCACCAGATCTTCCTTGTTCGCTACCATCGACGCCAGGTTGCTGTTGGTGGCGCAGCCGTAGTTGCTACTGGTCGCGTTGTTGTAGTTCATTTCCATCTTGGTTTTCCAGTCAGGGCAACCGGGTACCGAGGCGGTGCTGCGGGTCACGACCACGCGCACCGTGCCGGGGGCGATGGTGCCGGGTGTCACCGGGGCGACATCGCTGACCTGCAGGCCATGACGCGATGCAGCCGCCTCGACCGATGACTGCACCACGACGTTGCCGCCCGAAGGATCATCAATCGCCACCCGGTCGCCGTAGCCCAGCTCCATCGCGCCGAACCATTCGGCCAGCCGCTTCTGTTCCTCAAGCGCCAGCGTGCCATTGCGCGTGTCAAGATCGAGCGCAAAATTGCTGCGCTGGACAACGGGCTGATGCACGCTTTCCAGCATGCGGTTGCTCGACATGTTGCCACAGCCGGACAGCGTGATCATCGCTGTTGCTGCGATGGCTGCATGATATGCGCGCATTGTATTTCTCCTCACGACCGCCCCTGACCTTATTCGAACGAAAAGCCCGGGCTGGCGGATGCCACCGTGCCGGGTTTAACCTGGCGATTTTTCGCCGCGCGCGCCTCACGCCTGGGTTTGGCAGGCTCAGACGGCATCGCCCGAGGCTGCATCGGCAACGCGCCAAAATTCGGTGCGCTGTCAGCAGGCTGTTCAACGCTAGGCTTGGGCCGGTCGCCGCCGGTGATGCCGCTTGAATCCTGATTGTTGATCAGCTGCTCGGCCATATTGGCAGACCGCAGCGCGTCGGTCGGCAGCACAATGTCGTTGGCATTGACCGGCTTGACCAGATACGGTGTCACGACGATCACCAGTTCGGTTTCGCCGCGCTGATACTCGCGTGACTTGAACAGGTTGCCGAGCACCGGCATATCGCCAAGGCCGGGGGCTTTTTCGATCAGGCTCTGCGAGGAATTGCTGAGCAGACCGGCGATCATGAAGCTTTCCCCCGACCCCAGCTCGACCGTCGTTTCGGCGCGGCGGGTGGTCAATGCGGGCACCTGAAAGCCGTTGAGCGTGATCGAGCCGACGGTTGACAGTTCAGACACTTCGGGACGCACCCGCATCGAGATGCGGCCATTGGCGAGCACGGTAGGGGTATAGGCCAGGCTGACCCCGAAATTCTTGTATTCGATGGTTGTCGTGCCCAGACCCTGGTTGATCGGGATCGGAAACTCGCCGCCCGCCAGGAAGTCCGCCGTTTCACCCGAAAGCGTGGTCAGGTTGGGCTGCGACAGCGTCGTCACCAGCCCAACGCGTTCGGCAAGATCAAAGGCCGTGGCGACATCGAGCCCGAACAGGCGGCCAGCCAGCTGTACCGCAGTGGTGCCATCTGTGGGCGTGTTGAACGTCGTGCTTGTGCCGCCAACAACGAACTGACCCGTCGCCGGATTGAACGGCAGGCTCAGCGTGCCTGCAGGGAAGCCAAACTGCGAAGAGGCATCGATGCGCGGGAAGTTGGCCGATGGCACCGCTTCACCAATCGTGGCGAAGCTGCGGTTTGCCCGGCCGATCCCGAACAGGAACCCGCCGGTGGTATCGCGGGTCAACAGGTTGGCGCCGATTTCGCGCACCAGCGAGCGGCTGACCTCGGCGATGCGCACCTGCAGGTTAACCTGCAGCGGGGTCGCGGTTTTCAGGCGACTGATGACTTTAACTTCTTCGCCGACAAAGGCCTGCACCAGACGTTCTGCCTCGGCACTATCAACCGGGGCACCCACGGTGCCGGTCAGCAGCACAATGCCGTTCAGGGTGCTCACCCGCACCTTGGCATCGGGCATGGCCAGCGTCAGCATCTGGTCAATCGAATCGAGGTTCGATCCTACGCGGATCGTTGCCGAATAGACGACCTGACCGGCGGCGTTGCTGGCATACAGCGTGGTTTCGCCGCCCGCCTTGCCGAACACGTAAACCTGGTTTGCGGTCTTGACCTGCACATCGGCGATCTCGGTATCCGCGATGAACAGATCGCTCATTTTGCCGGGCAGGTTGATCAGCTGCCCGCGACCGATGGAGAGCACCAGCGTGTCCTGCGGGCGCTGCATGCCCGACTGCGCGTTGGCTGCGCCCGCCAGGATCGGGGCGAGCCCCGTGAAGGTGCCGACCGTCGCAATTGTTCCGCACAGCAAAGCGGTTTTGATCATATTAGAGATACGCATGATCATTTTCCTCCGACCGGCACCACGGTCACTTCGTTACCCCGTGCGACACGCACCACTGGCCCGGTGCGGACAACAGCAGCGCCGACATTGCCGCTGGAGACGTTGCCGCTGGCGACGTTTGTTGCAGGCGCTGGTTGTGCGCTTGCTCCGCCACCACGATTGTTCTGCGGGGGCACTGTGCTGCGCTGAAAGCGCGAGACATCGCCCCCGGTGACATAGGAGACATCGGTATCGACCGGACTGGTCGCGAGCGCCTTGATGAAGCGGTCCTCGGTCCGGCGGTCAGCGCCTTCGGGCAGTTTGACGTCGCCTGCGGCGATCGACCGCTCAAGCTCTGCTTCGTTGTCGGCAATTGAGCGCAGTGACAGGCTGAGCGTGCCAATGGTTTGCGCCACGGCGATTTTTTCTGCCATCTTGGGCGTCGCTTCGACAGTAACGGTGGTAAAGGCGATGACCTCGGTCTTGCCTTCTGCGTTCTCGGCATCAATGCGCTGGTCGGTAGCCAACACGCGCAGATTGCGGATGATCGTTTCGGATGCCTTGAGCGCCGAGCCGTCGCCTTCAACCGACTGGGTCAGCACAAGGTCGACCCGGTCACCCGGGAACACAAAACCGGCAACGCCGGTGCGCGCCGAAACCGGCACGGTGACCGCGCGCATTCCGGGGCCGAGCGCTGCGGCGAGGAAGCCGCGATCGCCCGGTTTGACCAGCGAGCCTTGCGTCACCGGCTGACCCGCCGTGATCGGATTGCGCACGACGGTGCCCAGCAGCGTGTCGATCCGCGATGCATCTTCAAGGAAATAGGCGTTGGAAACAAGCTTGGCCGGCCAAGGCTGAAAGGCCACGCTGTCGGGCGTGATGATCGTGCCCACCGGCAATGACCGGTTTGCGACCAGAACGCGCGGGCCTTTGGGCTCTGCGACCTGCTGGGCTGCGGTTACCTCTGGCGTGGCTGACCCTGTGAACAGGCTGCGCGCCAGAAAGGCAGTGGTCAGCGCGACCAGCAACGCTCCAACGAGGAGGATGACTTTCCTTCTATCCATGACGCCCGAGGTCCCTAATTTCCTGCTTGATGTTCACGTTTTCATGCAAAATGGTTAAAAAACCGTTCGCCAACCACCCAAAGCCCCGCTGCGGCGATGGCGATGCCGTAGGGAACCTCCGGGCGCCCTTCCAAGCGGCGGATTTTGTGCAACGCGACGATCACCAAGGTAAGCACTGCGCCGACCAGCGACATGATGATCACGATTTTCAGCATCGTCATCCAATGGAACCACAAAGCCAGCGCGCCGAGCAGCTTGACATCGCCGCCACCCATCGCGCCGATGGCAAAAACCAGAGCAAACACGATGAAAACACCAAGGCCCAGCGCCAGCTGCATCGCCATATCGGGCCAGACGGCGAGGCCAGATGCATACCAGAACAGCGGCGCGGCAAGCGCGATGCCGATGTTCAGCCAGTCTTCGATCTCGCGGCGCACCACATCGGTATAGACCGCGTGCAACAGCGCGATTGCCAAGGCCCCCAGCAGACCGTAGACGAACAGATCATTCATGGGGCAGAGCGTTAGCGCGGATGACTTACCAAAAAGTAACCATAGATCGCCGCAGAATTCCTGACGATGCGGTCGAAACAATCTGGCACACTGCTGATGGCTGGCCGATCCGCAAAATCGATATGGCGGCAGGCGGGGTAACCGGCGGCACGGTGCGCGGGTCGATGCTGTTTTTGCCCGGACGCGGTGACATTTACGAAAAATATCTGGAGACCCTCGCCCACTGGCAGGCGCAGGGCTGGAATGTCTCTGCGGCCGACTGGCGCGGGCAGGGCGGGTCGGGGCGATTGTCCGATCACCAGTTTGTCGGCCATATCGATGATTTTTCGACCTGGATCGACGACATCAGCGCGCTGTGGCGCGCGTGGCAGACACAGACGCCGGCGCCACACGTCATCATCGGCCATTCGATGGGTGGCCATCTTATCGCGCGCGCGATCATCGAAAAGCGGATAGATCCCGTGGCCGCCGTGCTCAGCGCGCCGATGCTGGGCCTAAAGGGGCTGGGTCTGCCCGCGAGCTTTGGTCATGCCGTAACCCGCGTCATGCGTGGGCTGGGCAAGGCCGAACGCCCGGCGTGGAAGGTCAGCGAGAAACCGGCATCGCCGCTTGCTATCCGCCAGACTTTGCTGACCCATGACAATGACCGCTACGCCGATGAGCTGGACTGGTGGGCACAGCGACCCAATCTGGTGATGGGCCCGGCGAGCTGGCACTGGGTCGAGCGCGCCTATGATTCGACACGGCGCACCAATGCTCCCGGCCAGTGGGAATCGGTGACCGTACCGACGCTGCTGATCGGCACCCGCGCTGACCAGCTGGTCGACAATGACGCGATCATCGATGCAGCCGCGCGCATTCCGGATAGCGAATTGCTCGTCTTCGGCCGCGAGGCACGGCACGAGGTGCTGCGTGAGGTTGATTCGGTGCGCGACAAGGTGCTGCAGACGATTGACGCGTTTTTGGCGCGCAAGGTGCCCGCACCGCTTGCCGAAGGGACCGGGGCGCTCGCCTGATGGCTGACTATGATGTGGTTATCATCGGCGGCGGCATCGCCGGAGCCAGCCTGGCTGCGGAAATCGCGCACCACTGCCGGGTGCTGATTGTCGAGGCGGAGGATCGGCCAGGCTATCACGCGACGGGCCGATCTGCCGCATTCTGGGCGGAAAGCTACGGCGGACCCAAGGTCCAGCCGCTGACAACCGCATCGGGACCATGGCTGGCATCGCCGCCGCCCGGCTTTGGCGAGAAAAGCTTCCTCAGCCGCCGTGGGTCACTTACGCTGGCCAGAGCTGACGAGGCCCATCTGCTCGAAGCGTTCGTCGCGGACTTCGCGCACAGCGGGGTGCGGATGGACTCGCTCGACCGGGCCGCGCTTGAGGCGCAGGTGCCGGGGCTTGCGGCGGACATTGTGGCAGGCGTGTTTGAGCCAGATTGCCAGGATATCGATGTCGGCGGCCTGCATCAGGCCTATCTGGCGTTTGCAAGGCGCGCAGGCGCAGGCGTTGCCTTGCGCGCGCCGCTGGTGTCGGCACGTGCGACATCGCAGGGCTGGTCGCTCGTCATTGGCGAGAACACCGTGACCACCCGGCGGCTGGTCAATGCCGCAGGGGCCTGGGCGGACGCTGTCGCGCACATCGCTGGCGTGCAGCCTTTGGGGGTGCAGCCGTACCGGCGCACCGTCGTACAGTTGCGCACCAGCCCCGCGCCGCCGGTTGATCTGCCGCTGACACTGGGGGTGAAGGGCGATTATTATTTCAAGCCAGAGGCCGGGAGGTTGTGGCTCAGCCCGCATGACGAAACGCCCGAAAGCGCCGGCGACACTGCGCCCGAAGAGATCGACATGGCGCTGGCCATCGCGCGCTTCGGCGAGGTGGTGGACTGGCAGATCGAGGCGGTCGAGCATCGCTGGGCCGGGCAGCGCAGCTTTGCGCCCGACCGGCTGCCGCTGATCGGCTTTGCGCACGACCAGCCGGGTTTCTTCTGGTTTGCAGGTCAGGGCGGCTTCGGCATCCAGACTGCGCCCGCTGCCGCAAAACTGGGCGCAGCAATTCTGCTCGGCCTGACGCCCGGTGCGATGCTGCGCGCGGTTGATGGGCAATTGTATGATCCTGCGAGGTTCGCTTGAACGGGCTTTGCAACCGTTATGCCAGCAAGCCATCGGCGGTGAATGCTATTGAATCGATCAGGAAAAACGGGCTGTGCGCACCGACAGAAGACAACAGCTGAGCGCTTCTGGTTTGTCTGTTTGAGCTGTTCTCCGGGGCCGGAGAACAGCAAGACTTGCGTATCACCCTCGCGCGACCTCCGCTGCATCACTTGCCAGCCGGTCGGCGCGGTCGTTTTCCGGGTGGCCGGAATGGCCCTTGACCCAGCGCCAGTCGATCTCGTGCCGGGCGACGGCGGCGATCAGTTCGTGCCACAAATCGGCATTGCGCACCGGCTTTTTTGATGCAGTTTTCCAGCCGTTGCGCTGCCAGCCATCGACCCAGCGGGTGATGCCGTCTTTCACATAAGTGCTGTCGGTGTGCAGGATGACATGGCACGGCTCGATCAACGTTTCGAGCGCGCGGATCGCGGCAAGCATCTCCATGCGGTTGTTGGTGGTATCCGCCTCGCCGCCCGCAATCTCCTTCTCGTGCTTGCCAAAGCGGATCACTGCGCCCCAGCCGCCCGGGCCAGGGTTGCCCTTGCAGGCACCGTCGGTGAAGATCTCAACCGTTTTCATAGGATGTCCGCAACCCGTTTGTTGTTCTGTGCGCGATCAGTCAAACACATCAGCATGGACTGGGTCCGCATAAAATTGCAACCGCCGGGCAAAGGCCATGGGATCCTTGCGGGTCACCAGCGCGTCTGGCGGCGTATTAATCCAGTCATAGGCGCGGCTGAGCGTGAAGCGCAAGGCAGCGCCGCGTGCCAAAACGGGAAGGGCGGCTGTTTCTTCGCCAGTGAGTGCAATTTTACTGCGGTATCCGACGATCAGCGCGTCAGACACGGCCCGGTCAAAGCCGGTGCCATCGCCGTTAAAGCACCAGGCGCTGTGTGTCACCGCAAGGTCATAGGCGCGGGCATCAGTGCACGAGAAATAGAAATCGATCAGGCCGGTGACCGTATCGCCCAACATCAGCACATTATCCGGGAACAGATCGGCATGAATCGTCGATTGCGGCAAATCGACAGGCCAGTGCGCATCCAGCCAATCGAGTTCGGATTGCACCAGCTGGCCGAGCGCAGGGTCGATCTTGTGCCACTGCCCGTCACAGCGCGCGGCCAGATCATGCCAGGCCGCCTTGCCCATGCTATTGGCCCGGATGAGCGTGAAATCCTCCAACGCTAGGTGCATCTCGGCCAGTGCCTCGCCTGCCGCGTGCGCCTGCACCGGGCTGGGGCTGGTCAGCGATACGCCTTCGAGAAACTCAATCAGACAGGCGGGGCGTCCGGCGAGATCCCTGATCTGATGCCCGTCGCGATTGGCAATCGCGCGCGGCACGCGGCAGCCGCGCGCCGCCAGATGATCGAGCAGCGCCATGAAAAACGGCAGGTCACCGGCATCGACGCGCTTTTCGTAAAGCGTCAGGATGAAGCGGTGGCCATCTGCGCCACCGCGCGTTTCGACCAGATAATTGCTGTTCTCGACGCCCTCGGCAATGCCCTTGAAGCTGATCAGCTCGCCGGTCTGATAGTCATCGAGAAACCGCGCCATCAGCTCGGCGCTGACTTGCGTGTAGACCGCCATCAGGCAGCGTCGGCCTGCTCGGTCAGCCCGCGCGGCAGCTTGAAGGTGATGCGTTCATCGACGGTGCGCACTGTCTCTTCGATCACATCAAAGCGATGTGAAAGCAGATCGATGACCTCACGCACCAGCACTTCGGGCGCGGATGCACCGGCGGTCAGCCCCAAGGTGGTCACGCCGTCAAGCCAGCCCAGCTCGATTTCCTGTGCGCGCTGGATCAGCCGCGACCGGGTGCCGTGACGCTCTGCCACCTCGACCAGTCGCAGCGAATTAGAGCTGTTGGGTGCGCCGATGACCAGCACGAGGTCGCACGACGAGGCCATGGCCTTCACCGCCGCCTGCCGGTTCGATGTCGCATAGCAGATGTCCTCGGCCTTGGGGCCGACGATGCGGGGGAAGCGTTTGCGCAGCGCGACAACGATTTCGGCAGTGTCATCGACCGACAGCGTGGTCTGGGTCAAAAAGGCGAGGTTGCTCTCGTCATCAGGTTGCAACGTGCCAACATCGTCAACTGTCTCGACAAGCGTCATGTGGCCCGGCGCGACCTGGCCAAAGGTACCGATCACCTCCGGATGCCCCCGGTGGCCGATGAAGATGATATGCCGTCCCGCCTCGACCTGGCGTTCGGCCTGGCGATGCACCTTGGAGACAAGCGGGCAGGTCGCATCGAGATAGTTCAGCCCGCGCTCGGCGGCCTCGTGCGGCACCGCCTTGGGCACGCCGTGCGCCGAAAACACCACCGGCACGCCATCGGGCACCTCATCAAGCTCCTCGACAAAAACTGCGCCCTTTTCCTTCAGGCTGTCGACGACATATTTGTTGTGGACGATCTCGTGCCGGACATAGACCGGCGCGCCATATTTGTGCAGCGACAGCTCGACAATTTCGATGGCGCGGTCCACGCCTGCACAAAATCCGCGCGGTGCGGCGATTTTGACCAGCAGGGGGGGCTTGACCTGCAACGGGTGGCGGGCGGTTTCGCTCATGTTCAGCTTCGCTTTCCTAGTTCTTGTCCCGGTCTTAGGCGATGCGACGGCGTGAGGGAAGTATTTCAACTTGCCCCGATGCTGACGACAGGCCCCGCGCGCGAAATCAGGCCGTTGCGCTTGGCCGGTCTGGCCGATAAGGAGCGTTGGATATGACATTCAAGGATTTCCGCCCAGCCATGGCCCATCTGCCCAAAAAACCGACCGTCGTGATGATGGGTTCTGCGCTGGCCCTGCTGGCGTTGGGCGGCTGCGCAGAGAAGAACCAGCTGGTCGTGGACTCGGGTGTGGGCGTCACCTCCACCCTCACCGCTTGCCCGAATGTCGCGATTCCCGCGCACACCGGCGATGTCACCTTGTTCAATCCGGCGAGCAGCCGCGATGCGAGCGCGATCGATGTCGTCGCCACGCTGACCAACGTGCGCAGCACCTGTGATGAGACCGGCGCGCAGATCTATTCGACCGCCAGCTTTGATGTGCAGGCGCGGCGCACCGACAATCGCGGCCAGCGCACGGTCACTCTGCCTTATTTCTCCACCATCGTGCGCGGTGGCACCGCCGTGGTCGCCAAGCGCGTTGGTGCGGTCACGCTGAACTTTGCCGATGGCCAGTATCGCGCCGAGGCCAAGGGCACCGGGGCTGGCTATATCGAAAAGTCCGCTGCGACGTTGCCCGAGGACATCCGTGAGCGCATCACCCGCCGCCGCAAGACCGGCGATCCTGACGCTGCGGT
>NZ_JBGTFM010000155.1:0-3799 GCF_041747255.1 Blastomonas sp.
CTTGAGCTTGGCGAGGTAGCGCGCGCGGATCGCGCCTGCAGTCATCGTGCTCGCGGCGTCTGCATCGTTCGTATCGTCACCGTCGGTATCGAGCGTCCACATGTTTGCGAGCAACAATGCGTCCACCCCCGCCTGCGGTCCGAACAGCGCGAGCGCGCTCGCCGCGTCGCAGTTGCCGAACGCGACGATACGGCTCACCTGAGGCGCGTGTTGGCGCAGCGCCGCCACTGCCGCAGCAATGTCGGGCGCACTCGACAAAAAGCCGCCATTCTCGCCGCTGCTGTCGCCGATGCCGCGCCGGTCATAGCGCAGCACCGGGTGGCCCTCAGCGGCGATATCTGCAGCCAGATGCGCCATGCCGGCATGCGCGCCCGAGCGGATTTCATTGCCGCCGCTGACGATCAGCAGTGCAGTTTTGCCAGCTGCATCATCGAGCGTCGCGGCGAGCGTTGCGCCATCGCAGGTGACACTGAAATGCTGCCTCATGGCTGTATCTGCACGCCGCGCGACCACGCGGCAATGTCATCTGCCATGGCGCGCGCCATCTGTGGATCATGCCCGGGCTCGGCGCGCAACCACATGGGCGCACCGACAATCCGGCCGTCCGCATCCAGCGGATCGTCGGCAAAGCGCACCAGCCGCACCCCGGCCTGCGCCGCTGGTTCGGCATTGTTGAGTTCGCGCACCATAGTCGCTGACAAACGGTTGCCCGCGAGTTCAATCCCCCGGCTGTGCGCAGTTTCCATGAGTGCGTCGGTGGTGCTGGTGACGCCCGTCTCGCGGTCCGCCGCGATTTTTGTGCGCAGCATCGCGCGCAGCAATTGCGCGCCCTTGACCGGCGCGAGCCGCCAGCGCGGCACATCGCCCAGCGCATCATCGATAAGGCATCCGCCGCGCATGCTGGCAATATGGCTGACCGGCCCAAGCTGCTGGGCACACGTGATCAGCGCGGCCTGCCACAGGCTGATGCTAGCGCTGTCCGGCGGGGCGAGGCTCTCGTTGCCGCCCGGCAGATCGGGGATCAGGCTGGCAATGCCATGTCTGGCCAGCATGCGCGCAGCCTCTACCACCAGATGACGCAGCCGGTTGGCCTCATCGAACAGCGGCAGCACGAACAGCACTGCCGGTGCGTCCACCGGCCCAAAGCGCAGGCATAATTCCGCGCGTCCATCGAACCGGTATGAAACAGACCGCTGGCTGTCGCTCACGCGGCCAGCTTTGCCTTTGCGAAATCGACCAGATTGCCGAAATTCTCGAACAAAGCGCCGTCGACTTCGTCATCCTCGATCAGGATGCCCAAACGGTCCTCCATCTCGGTGAGCAGCCCTGCGACCGCCATCGAATCGAGCTCGGGCAGCGCGCCGAACAGCTCGGTGTCGCGGTCAAAACCGGCAACCTGCGCTTCCGACAGGCCCAGAATGTCCCGTAGCACATGGCGCACGGCTGTTTCGGCGGCATCGGACGACCCTTCGGTCAGGTTTTCGCTCACAAATGACCCCCTCTTGGCCGCGATGGTCATCGTCTCGGCCCGATGTAGGCGCAGATGCTTAGTCTTTCCCGATTCGGGCGGCAAGGCCTGCCATGCGCTGCCGGGCGATGTAGGGCCAGGCGAGGGGTGAACGTGGCCAGAGCAGCTCAATCCGGTAACGCGGCCGCACGTCTTCCATCCAGTCGCGCTTGTAGGGATCGTTGCCAGTGCCGAAATCGACCAGCTGCACGCGATCGATATCGATGACGTGCCGGAACAGCGCGTGCGTCAGCAGTGTGCCCGGCGAGGCCTGCAATGTCTGCTCGTCATGCGCGAGCTTGTGGATATAGGCGGTGCCGTTTTCCACTGTCCAGAACTGCGCTGCCACGGCTTTGCCCTCAATGCTGGCAACCCCCAGCCGCAGCCGTCCGGCCTCGGATTCGCGCTGCGCCAGCCAGCGCAGAAACTCAGGATTGCTCTCTTCGGGTTTCCAGCTGCGCGCGTAGATTGCTTCATAATCCCGCCAGCTGGGCAGGTTAAAACGGGTTTCGATGCGCAGATCGACAACGCCCTTTTTGCCCTTGCGCTTCACGGTTGAGCGCAGCTGGCCGGGACGGCCTTCCCAATATTCGTCGAAGCTGCGGCCTTTGAGTTGCAGCACATGGTTGTCGTCGCACTGTTCGCGCGTCACCAGCCAGCCTGCTTCGCTGAAGGCATCGACGATCAGGCTGGCCGAGCCATCCTCGTCAGGCACTGGCGACAGGACGACACGGTGTGTTTTCTTCGTCAGGTTACGCGCGCCTTGCACCATCAAATGGTGGCGCCGTGCAGGGTCGGGATGGCCGCCGAACACCGGGCGCCACATGAAGCTATACCAGTTTGACATCGAACGGTGGCCGCTGCGGCCGCCACCAACCAGATGCAGCTTGACCGCCTCGCCGCGTTCCGCCGCATAGGCAATCAACGGCTGCTGGGCTGCGAGGCAATGCCGATGCAGCCCGTCAAACCACAAGGCGCGGTCAAACAGCCCAATCGTCTGCGGGTCATAGGCGGTATAATGCCGGGGCGCTAATGCTTGCACGAGCTGCAGGTTAGCATGATATTCACCATTCAAGCTCATGAACCCCATGATCGACAGTCCTTCACATATGCAGGCCGTTCTTGACGACTTTTGACCCCATCAAAGCGCAACCGCTTGATCACCTCGTCCTGCGCGGCGTGGGTCGCGCCGACGCGTTGGTGCTGCGTGATGAGACCCTTACCTACGATGTCTTAAACTTGCGTATCGGATTGCTTGCGCATTGGTTAACCGCAATCCGGCTGGCGCATGGTGACAGAATCGCGACATGGCTCCCCAAAAATGAAACGACCTGCCTGATGCCGCTGGCTGCGGCGCGCGCGGGCGTGGTGCATGTGCCGATCAACCCAGTGCTCAAGCGGGCGCAGGTCGCGCATATTCTTGCCGACAGCGGCGCGCGGATGCTGATCGCCAACCAGACGCGGATCAACGCGCTGCAACCCGGCGATGTTCCCGCAGACTGCATGGTCTATGAAGACACCGATACGATGGAAAAGTGGAAGGCGGGCGAAATGAGCGCGCACCCATCACATCGCGACCCTTCCGACCTCGCCGCGATCCTCTATACTTCGGGATCGACCGGCAAGCCCAAGGGGGTGATGCTCAGCCATGCCAACATGTGGCTCGGCGCGTTGAGCGTGGCGCAGTATCTGGACCTCAAATTTTCTGACAGGACGCTGTGCGTGCTGCCGCTCAGCTTTGATTACGGGCAGAACCAGCTGCTATCGACCTGGGCGGCGGGGGGTACGGCGGTGCCGCTCGATTATCTGATGGCGCGCGATGTCATCAAGGCCTGCGCCGTGCACCAGATCACGACGCTCGCAGCCGTGCCGCCCTTATGGGTGCAACTGGTCGAGCATGACTGGCCAGAATCGGCGACCGAACATATGCGCCGTCTCACCAACAGCGGCGGCGCGCTCGGCCCGGCGCTGGTCAGGCAGCTGCGCGAGAAGTTTGCGACGACGCGCATCTTTGCGATGTATGGCCTTACCGAAGCGTTTCGCTCGACCTATCTTGACCCCGACCTGATCGATGCCAACCCGACCTCGATTGGCCAGGCGATCCCACATGCCGAGATCATGGTTGTCAACGATGCAGGCGAAGCCGCCGCGCCGGGCGAGGAGGGCGAGCTGGTCCACGCCGGGCCGCTGGTGGCGCAGGGCTATTGGCAGGATGCGGCGCGTACCGCTGAACGCTTCCGGCGCGCGCCATCGTTCTCGCAATATGGCGGCATGGCGGTCTGGTCGGGCGAC
>NZ_JBGTFM010000156.1:0-2030 GCF_041747255.1 Blastomonas sp.
GAAGGCCGGGTGCGCGCCGCCAACAGCGCGTTCGCGTCGCGCGCCGCCGGGGTCGATGCCGGCAATGTCATTGGCCGCGATCTGGCGAGCTTTCTGCGCGCTGATGAACGCAACCGTATCTTTTTTGAGCGCGAGGGGCCCAAGGGCGTGCCATTGCGGCTGTTCCACCTGCCGCTGGTCGACCCGTTGCTGGTGATCGATCAGACCGAGCGCGAACAGGCACCGGCACTGGTGGTGCTGGTCGATGGTGAGGCGGGGGGCGTCGATAAGGGCACCGCGCTCGGCTATGTGCAGACGCTGCTTGGGCTGCTGCCTGTTGGGTTGGCGATGAGCGATCGCGACGGCCGCTTCCTCTTCGCCAACGATGCCTTCGCGCGCGCTGCCGGAATTGGCGCGGATGCCCTGCCGCCTTATCCCGGCGACCTGATCGTGCGCGAGGACAAGGGCGCGCTCGCCGATGCGGTGCGCAGGCACGCCAGCGGACAGGCGATGGCGGGCGACCTGACAGTGCGCCTCAAGAACCTGCCTGATGAGCCGGTGACGCTGTCGCTCGCCGGACTGCGCGGCATGGGCGATGCTGCAGTGCTGCTGTCGATCAAGGACAACAGCGAAGAAAGCCGCCTCAAGCGGCAGGTCGCGCAGGCAAGCAAGATGCAGGCGATCGGTCAGTTGGCGGGCGGGGTCGCGCATGATTTCAACAATGTGCTGACTGCCATCATCGGCCACTGTGATCTTATGCTGATGCGCCATAGCCCGGGTGACAGCGACTATGACGACATCCAGCACATCCGCAGCAATTCCAACCGCGCCGCCTCGTTGACCCGCCAGTTGCTCGCGTTCTCGCGCCAGCAGACCCTGCGACCGCAGGTGCTGCAACTGCCCGATATCGTGTCCGAAACCTCAGAATTGCTCAAGCGGCTGATTGGCGAGAAGATCGTGCTCGAGGTGCAGCATGACCGCGATTTGGGGGCAGTGCGCGCAGACCCCGGACAGCTTGGCCCGGTGATCATGAACCTCGCGGTCAACGCGCGCGATGCGATGCTCGCCAAGAAGCCCCCGGGGGGCACGTTGACCCTGCGCACCCGCAAGGTGACTGCGGCAGACGTGCGCGCGCTGGCCAGCGATATCCTGCCCACCGAAGACTATAGCGCGATACTGGTGGAGGACACCGGCATCGGCATCGCGCCCGATATCCAGAGCCGGATTTTCGAGCCGTTTTTTACCACCAAGGATGTCGGCAAGGGCACCGGTCTTGGGTTGTCGACCGTCTACGGCATCGTCAAGCAATCGGGCGGCTATATCTTTGTCGAGTCGGAAGCCGGCAAGGGCACGACGTTCTCGATCTACTTTCCCGTTTATCGTGGCGGTGCGGTCGAGCAGCGCAGCCGCAAGCCGGTCAAGGTCAGCAGCGGACAGTGGGGCAACGCGCGCCTGCTGCTGGTTGAGGATGAGGATATGGTGCGCGCCGTCGCCGAACGCGCACTCACCCGGCAGGGCTTTGTTGTGGTCACCGCCAGCGATGGTGAGGAAGGGCTTGAGCGGCTGGCGAGCGACGGGCCATTCGATCTGGTGGTCAGCGATGTCGTCATGCCCAATCTCGACGGACCGGGCATGGCGAACGAAATCCGCAAGCGCATGCCCGATTTACCGATCCTGTTCATGTCCGGCTATGCTGAAGAAACGCTGCGGCAAAGCATCGCGATTGATCAGGTGCATTTTCTTGCTAAGCCATTCTCAGTAGCGCAGATCGTGGAGGCCGTGCAGGGGGCACTGGCCGGGGCGACGGCGCCAGGCAATTGAAAGTTCGAACCACTATGGCACCTGCTCGCAATATCCTGGTTGCTGAAGATGAAGCCATGATTGCCCTGTTGCTCGAAGATTTTCTTGATCTGCTGGGCCATCAGGTGACGTCCACCGTCGACTCTGTGGCTGCTGGCATCGCTGCGGTTGCCGCAGGCGGCTTTGACAGTGCCATCCTTGACGTCAATCTGGGCACAGAGAAGGTCTGGCCATTGGCAGAGGCGCTGCGC
>NZ_JBGTFM010000157.1:0-6883 GCF_041747255.1 Blastomonas sp.
TATGATTTTCCCATATGAAAACCAAGAAAAAACCAGTGAAGGAGACGCTCACAGTGCGGATCGCGCCGGCGAAGCGCCGGAAGCTCGACAAGCTCGCGACGGCGCGGAAGGTCGACCGCAGCGCAGTCATCACTGCGGCGCTCGATCAATATCTCGCTTTCGAGCAGTGGCAGATCGAGCGGATCAAGGAGGGCCTGCGCCAGGCGGATGCCGGTGAGTTTGCAACTGAAGATGAGGTACGGAAGGTATTTGCCCGCTTCGGTGTATGAGGGTTCGCTACACGAAAGAAGCCGTGGCGCAGCTCGCGATGATCGCCGAGTACACGGCGGCTCTGTATGGGAAGCGTGTGGCGCGCACGCTCGGCTCCCAGCTGCGCCTCCTCATCGAACAAGAGATCCCTGTCTTCCCACAGCGAGGACGTGAGGGCGTCGTTCCTGGAACACGCGAACTCGTGGTTCGGCGTCCTCCCTGCCGTATCGTCTACCGCCTCGCCGATGATCAGATCGAAATTCTCGTCGTGCTTCATCAAGCGCAGGAGTGGACACGATAGTTTAGCCAAAAACGTTTTATATTCATTGTGCGAATTTTTCAGAATTGCACCCTATCGAGCGAACGCGGACGCGGTGATAATGTATTACAGTTTAGCTTCGGTGACGCAGTTAATTCTGGCGATCGAAGAGACGGATCAATTCATCCTGACTCTCGATTGGCAGAACCGCCGTGCGGATGCGGTGATCGTTCAGATCAAGGCGCCGGATATTCTCGCCTTCCAGCCGTATCAGCTCGATTCGGCCGAAACTTGCGCCGTGCTGGTCGGCAAACTCCGCTAGGCCTTTTGCCTTGGCAACGCTGTCCTCGCCCCGATGTGGCTCCAGTAGATCGAAGACGGGTTCCTCAACGGTACCACGTATAACGATGAAGTCGGGATAACCGGGTCTCCGCTGGCCCAGGTAGGTGTAGGGAAACGCGAGCGCCCACGACTTGCGATCGAAGTTTCGGAGCCATGTGAGGAAGTCCGGGTGCGCTCGCTCCTCGGCGAGAACAGGCACTTCCCAGCCGTTAAGCTTCGCGCGAAATTCTCCATTGTCGTCAACAAACATATGACCCGGCAGTGCCGCTGCATCGGGCGGGACGTCCGCCGTGATGACCTGCGGTATATCCAGGAAGCCGGCCTCTTCATGGCGCGCCACCGCGTGCAACGCATTATACGCTGCCCGGCGGTCGGGCCCGAGGCGGGCGATTGCCGGCCGATACTGCTGAAAAAGGTCGTGCAGCCACCGGTCCGCTTCGTGCTCGAGTGCGCGGATCAGGCTTTCATCAAGGGCGAGTTCATAGGCTTCGATTTTCGCGCGGAAAGGATCGTCCTCACTGAATCGCTGACGCCAGAACGCCATTGCAACTTCGTCGGTCAGCGCGCCTTTCGCTTTGGAGAAAAGGGTGGCGACGTCGCGTGCCGTCACCTGGACGGTGCGGGGGGCGCCGCGTTCAACGCGCACTTCGCCGGCATGAAGGATGAGCGAGCTGTAGGTGATGGTTTCGAGGGAGCGAAGCCTTTCGTCAAAGGCGTTGTCCGACTCGAGCCGTGCGGACAGATGGCTGTTCATGGCACGCACAAGACCGGTAATCAGTTCGTCCTGGGCTTCGGGTGCGATCCGGTCCTGCATAAGATAGCGGCCGAGTTTGACCGCGCGGCGCAGGCTGGTGGCTCGGCGCCGGGCCGTCAGGGTGTAACTCGGCAGGCTGCGCATGTGCTCCAGGAGCGGCTGGAATTCTTCGCGCATAGAAAAGCTGGCGGCGCGACTTGCTGTCGTGATGTCGGCGCTCGGCACGCTCTCCCGATCAGCGGTCAGGCGTTCAACAATCGTGTTGACCGCCGCCTCATCGTAGCGCGGGAGGAAGAGATAAACCTCGTTGAGCAGCTCATTGCCGTGTGCCCGGGTCGCCAGCGGCGTGCGGACCATACGGCCGACAAGCTGGGCGATGGCGGTCGTATCTTGCGCGGCGCGAAAGGAGACCATGACTTCAGCGCGGGGACAGTCCCAGCCCGTCGTCAGCGCGAGCTTAAACAGAACGACACGGATCGTTTCGTTGCGGGCAATGGTCGACGGTTCTGCGTGCCGGATGTGCCATTCTCCGACGGTGAGTGCCGCCTCGGCCTGAAGGCAATGCACGACCTGCTCAGGGCGAAGATCGGGTATATTTTCACCCAGCGTTTCAAGAAGCGGGCCAAGGGGCGTCCGGCTGACCGCATTCCCGATACCGTCTTCGATCTGGACAATCATAGCGGGACGGATGAGTTCCGTTCCGTTGGCTGAAGCATGCGCGGCCCACGCGTCGACCATATCACCGTACCGGCTGCAGGCCTCGGCGAGGAGGGTCCAGGGGCTCGGCTGCGCCGCTTGCGGGTGAAGAACGATCCGATCCTTGATGAGCCCCGACTGGCGGACATCGGCCGGGTCGATATCGCAGGATCGGACGGTCCGGCCAGTGCCCCGCAAAAAACCCTGGAACCGCTCAGGCGTCGCCGAAAGACCGAAGACCAGGTTCATCAGGGGAAGACCGTCTTCCGGGCTCCCGATGATGAATTTCTGGACGATCGAGTTTGCCTGTTCGCGTTCGTTGGTCGGCACGTTCATGCCGCGGTGCGCTTCGTCGATAATGACATAGAATTTGGAGGGCAGCCGGGTCTGGGTGTTGGCGATCGTTTCCCAAATCGTCCAGTGGCGGCGGTCGCTACGCCTGGTCAGCAGTTTGTCGCGGCCGACTTTCTGGGAATTCAGGAAGAAGACTTTGCCGCCGTCGAAACTCTCGGCGTCGAAATCGTTGCCGATCAGGAGCAGGTCGTGTGCGCGGAGGCGGTTGCTGGCGGACAGCAGGCGGGCCCGGGACTGCCGGTTCAGTTCAGGTTGATCGGACAGCCAGAGGAAAACGGCATCAGGCTCGGGTTCGAACTGGATCTCATCGGGAAGTCCGCCGTCGCCGCCGAGGATCTTCTCGATCAGGGAAGCCACCATCACTGTCTTACCGGAGGCGGTCGGTGCGGACAGCAACAAGGCCTGGGGCCTGGTCCGGCCGGTGCGGTCGATCTCGTATTTTGCCGACGCGACATCTTCAAACAGCCGGGCAACAGCGTCCCGCTGAAACTCCTTCAGCTCAAGGTTCATGACTGCCCCCCGCCGCCATTAATCTGGAAGTTGTCGATATAATTTCGATAGAGATGCACGCGCTGACGTGGCGAAATGTGGGTTGCGAGCTGCTCGCTTATCTCGACAAAGGCTTCGCGGGAGTCGGTGATAATAAAAACCCATTCAACGCCCTGGGCTTTTGCCAGCTTGTCGTTGAATTCAGGGAAAGCTGCCTCGCGAAGTAAAACGGCAAATGCGCTTCCTTCCGGGAAGAGATAGCTTTCTGAGCCTGTGGCTACCGGCACGGCGCCGCGCGCCCCGGCCATCATCCACAACGCCGGAAGGAGATCGCTGAACCGCCCGCCCATTTCGAGGGCATCCGGGTCGATAAAACCGAGGCGGAAATAGTCGAGGTTGGCCGTGAGGCCCTCGCTGAACGGCACGGTTTGATCTGCGAGTTTGACAAGAGGCGGCAGTGTACTGCGCAACTGGTCGCGGGCGCGCCGGAAGGTGCTGTTCTCGGGCATCAAGAGATGAATAGTCCTGATGTGAGCGCCGTCTGCGAGCAACGCGCTGGTAAAGGCGTCAAGCGCGTCGGTTTCGAAAAGAACCGCCTGATCCTTTGGCCGGTCACGGGCATCGGCCGGTGCGATGTACCAGGTGCCGGCATCGGCCAGCGCGTTCTGGCCGATGCCGAGTGCCGAGGCGAGCGCCTTGCGCGCCGCCTTGGTTTTCAAAAGCTCTGGCGAGGCAAAAGACAGGGCGCGGACAGTCCGCGGCACTTCTGTGCGGATGATGGCATCCGTCGACCATTCGCCATCAATGGGTTTTCCGTCAGGCCGCTTGCCTTCGATGGCCGCCTTGCAGCGCGGCCATGTGACAGCCTGGCAAATGCCTTCACGCTCCCATTCGGGACTCCCCGGCGTGACGCCGACCTCGCGCAAGGACTGAGCATTTCGCTCCGAGACCTCATTGTTGGTCACAAGGATACACTGCCGTCTGCCGCCGTCTGCCGCGTTCATCATTGCGAGGCCATGAAGCGTCGTGCCGCTGCCGGCGAAGAAATCGAGGACAATCGCATTCGGCCGGTTGCGCACCACGGCAGCGATTGCATCGCGCACAGCGTAGACCGATTTCGGAAAGGGAAAGGCATCACGCCGTCCGAGAATCCTGTTAATCAGCGACGTGCCGTGAGTGCCGGCATCATGGGCCGGGTCCCACCAGACCGTCTTCAGCTTGCGGCTTGCGGCCTTCCGCACCCACAAATTGACGGTCCAACTCCTTTGTGCAGCGTTGTACCGACCAAGTACGACGCGGCCCTCGTCAATGACATCATTCATGCTTTTCGGCACGTATCGCCAGCAGCGGTGATTACCCTCGGCGTCGATTGGCCAGAGCGGGACCACGCCATCCTGCGGCTCGAAGTACGGTTCCTGGTCCAGCGGAAGGCTCTCGCCGGCGCGCACGACAACCCGCCGTTCCGGGTCGATCCAGAGCGGATAAAACGAGCGCCAGCGTTGATGCCTGTAGCTGGACTCGCCGCCACGGCGGCGGGCATGACGTAGCTCCCAAAGCGAGGCTTCTTCCGCCGGAAATGGCAAGCCGGCCTCGGCCGCGACTTCTAAATCATCCGGCGTGGCCGCCTCTTCTTCCTCGCCTGCGTCCTCGCCATCGGCGTCGTTCCCGTCCTCGGTCTCCTCGCCGGCGGCGTCGGCGAGTTGGCCAGCCCGTGTCGGGGCGCCTGCGATCACGCTGAAGCCAAGATCGGGTATGCAATAGATGGCGTGCTCGTTGACACGGGCAAAGTTGAGTTTCCCCGTGCCTTTCGGGTTGATGACGACGGTCACCATCTCCTGGAGGTAACCGCGCATCGTGTCCTCGAGAAGCATCCCGAGATGGTGCACCTCGTGCTCGTCGATCGTGACGATCAGTACGCCATCGGGCTTGAGAAGCCGTCGCGCAATCTGCAGGCGGCGCTGCATAAAGGCGAGCCATTTGCTGTGGCGCCAGCTATCCGCAAGGTCAACGTAATCGTTATTGTATCTCCAATCGCGGGCACCCGTATTGTATGGCGGGTCAATGTAAATACAGTCCACGCGGCCTGCATAAAGCCATTCGAGGAGTTGTAGGGCGTGATAGTTGTCGGCTTCGATCAGAACGTGATGCGGTGCACTGCCGCCGCGGGCAACGTGATCGACCGGCACGATTACGGGAAAGACGGGCTCGCCAAACTTCTTGACGACGGTCAGCTCGTCGAGAGGAATAGCAATGTTTTCGCCGCCGCCCTCCGGACGGCACGTCGCCGCAGTGGCGCGCATGGAGTCGACGATATAGGTCTGCTCAATGGCGCCGTCCCGGTGGGCCACGCGTACGCCCCGGTGAATGCGCGCATCGTTGATGCACAGCATTTCGGGGTGATGCTGCTCGAAGACCAGACCGAACTTTTTCTCCTTGCGCAGGGTTGCGACCTGCTCTTGCAGGCGTGCACGCAGCTCGGCATCGGCAATGTCATTGAGCAGATCGTCAACAAGCGCCATCTGGTGAATCACGCTCCACGCTCATGAAGATTTCCCGAACGGTTCGCTTCCAGGTCCGGCAGCGCCAACTCGGCATCACGTGTCCATAAAGGGTTCCCCATTCTCGGTTCACCTGCCCTTTGCAAATCAAGCCATCCCGGCACGGAGTTTGCTGTCTAAAAAGGAAATCCTTTCTGGACAGCGCGGCTTTCCACGGGCATGGATAACCCATGCGCCGCACAGCCATCTATGCCCGAGTTTCGACCACAGATCGAGGTCAAGACCCCGAAACCCAACTCCGCCAGCTGCGCGAGTACGTCGAGCGGCGTGGCTTTGTCGTGCATCAGGAGTATGTCGACCAGGCGTCGGGCGCGAAGAATGACCGATCGGCCTTCCACGCGATGTTCAAGGCTGCGCGCAGGCGAGAGTTCGATGTGCTGGTGGTGTGGCGCTACGATCGGTTCGCCCGCTCGCTCCGCGAGCTGGTCAATGCGCTCGCGGAGTTCGAGAGCATCGGGATCGAGTTCATCTCCTATAGCGAAGGCGCCGACACGACGACACCGCAAGGGCGTCTTCTCTTTGGCATCATGGCGTCGCTCGCCGAGTTCGAGCGCTCCCTGATCGCTGACCGTGTTAGGGCAGGAATGGCGCGGGCGAAGGCCCAGGGAAAGCACACCGGCCGCCCTGCCCTCTCAGCTTCGAAGCAGCGTCAGATCCTCGAGCTTGCGAAGGTAGGCGAGCTTTCGAAGCGCGCAATCGCGCGAACGGTTGGAGTGTCCCCGCAGACCATTTCGAACGTCCTGACATCCAAAGCCCTACTATCGCAGCCCGAGCTGGCCCTACGCCAAAAGGACTGAATGATTGGACATCTATTCTGATCCGTGTATCAATGGTGTCCGCTTTCGTCTGAGTGGCAAGTTTCGGAGCTGGATTCCAGTTTTGGCGAGGCCGATGACGACGGCAATCGCAGCGCTGCCCGGGAGGCACGGCGCGAGAGTTGGTCTTCTTGATGTGGTTTACGGCCTCGTCGCGGGCGTAGTGCAGCTTTTCGTCGAGCGGCTTGCCAGCTCCTTGGTCAGGTTTGATGCGTCGTCGTCGCTTCGCCATCACAGATCGAGCCACTCCTTATGAACATAATGTCCACCTCGCCATTGCAGTCTCCGCCAGTAAAACCGTTGAGCCGACGCGTATTTTTACTCGGAAGCACATCGAGCATTGTGCTGGTCAATGCGTGGTCATTTC
>NZ_JBGTFM010000158.1:0-6411 GCF_041747255.1 Blastomonas sp.
GTGACCTTGGGCGTGTTCTTGACGACGTGATAGACATCGTCGGTCATCGCCAGCTTGGCCAGCACATAGCCGGGGAAGAACTTGCGCTCGGTCTGCACCTTCTTGCCGCGCCGCACTTCGGTCACGGTTTCGGTCGGCACCTCGACCTGCTCGACGAGCTGCGCCAGCCCCAGACGCTCGGCATCGGCCAGAATCGCATCGCGGACCTTGTTCTCAAAGCCCGAATACGCATGAATGATGTACCAGCGCGACATTCACATCTCTTTCACATTAGTTCGCGGAGATCAGGCAAGCGTCAACAACCATTTGACGATCGCACCGAACACCGAATCCACCCCCAGAAAGAAGATCGCCATAATCGTCATCATGATGAACACCATGATCGCGGTGGTGATGGTTTCCTGGCGGGTCGGCCAGACAACCTTTGATGCCTCGGTGCGCACCTGCCGTACGAATTCACCGGGGCTGGTCTTCTTGTCCTTGGTGGCCATGGCCAAATCTTCCTCATTCTTCCGATTGCGCGGGCGCAGCACCCAAGTTGCAGGCACATCGCCGCCAGCCCTGTCCGGCTGAAACACGATATATGCACCCTGTCGGAGAAAGACAGGCCCTTAGCTGTGCCGCTGCACAAAGGCAAGCCGGATTGTCACAACGCAAGATCGACCAGCACCCGGTTGCGTGTGAAGCGATTGGCGAGCAGCAGCGGGGTCTGGAATCGATCTGTGAGCACTTCGACCTCGCTGCGCACCGCATCGGCTAACTGTTCCAGCGTTGCACCCGGTCGCCCCAGTGCATTGCAAAGTGCAATTACAAATGCACTGCTCTGTTTGCCGGGTGCGACATCCAGCATATGCTGCATAGGGCTGACCGCAAACAGCAAAGCCAGTCCATCTATGTTTTCGCCCCAATCGTCCGCGTCCGGGTTACTGAAGGGCTTATCAAGGATGCTTTCAGCGTCGTTCCTTTTTTCACTATCAATGCCGAGGTCAGCAAAATCGGTGTCGATCATTATGAAAGTGTCCCTTTGCCAACGGCTGGGTCCACGAGTGGACTTGCTAATTGCCACGCCGCGACTGACCGCTGCATCGCGATCAGAGCCTGTGGGGTTGGCAAGGGCGTCAGCCAGTTCGGTGGCGGTCATAAAATCCAGCCCCCGCAGATACTCCGACTGCCGATCAGTGGCAGCTGCCGTTGCGTTGTCGGCGGGCTGGGCGGGAGTCCCTATTGTCCCAGTGGCCCCAACAGCCATCTTTGGGGAAGACTGGCCCAGAAGCACACCACGAGACTCTGCGCCCGCCTCCGATCCGTAGACTGCGTCATTGCTGCGGATGATCAGAAAGCTTTCCCGGTCGATCAGCCCCCCCATGCCGCTATAAAAGACAAAACGCTTGGTATGATCAGCGGCGACGAGTGCCTTGCATGCCGCCTCGACCTGCTCCCTGGTGGGATCAAGCAATGTAGTGACGGACGCTCCCCTCGCCGCAAGTTCTCGTTCTATCCGGGCACAATCCGAATAGGGCGTAAAAAGCGAAGATAGGGCCGAATACTCGCCATAGCGCTGCAACCCGATGAGCAGCGCGACGCAACCATCAAGCCGACCGGCGGTCTTGCGCGGCTTGCGGCGGGGCGGGCCGGGCTGCGCATCCAGTCGCACCTGCTTGGCCGTCTGGTCATACACGGCCGGATGCTGGGCATGGCCGATGGCGCGCGCAGCCAGGATCACATCCTCTCCCGCCGCCTTGACGATGTCGTAGATCGGCACATCGGGAGCAAGCTGATCCAGCAGACAGCGTGCGAACAGTCCGTTCTGGTTCGTGTCGTCGTCGCCCAGCTTGTCGAGCGCATATTCACCGCGCCCGGCCGAATAGCTGACGAAAAACCCGCCGGGTGCATTGGTCGAAGTATAGCCATCGGCCTTGCCCGGTACGTCAAGCGGCAGCGGATCGTTGCGGCAGGCATCAAGGATAACGATCGACTGGCTTGGCCTGCGCGCGGCAATGTCTGCCAGCAACGAATCGACCTGCACCGATGTTTCCAGCAGGCTGTCGCTGGTCGTCGGGTCGACATCGGCAGGCAGCAGAAAATTGGTTTGGCGCACCTGAATGCCGTGGCCTGCATAATAGATGAACGAAGCGTCACCCTGCCCCAACTTGCCGCGAAACTCGGCAAAGCGGTCGAGCAGCAGGTTGGTATCGCCATCGATGGCGCTGATCACCTCATATCCGAATCCGCCGATGGCAGCGGCAACCGCCCGGGCATCGGCGACGGCGCGTTCGAGCGGTTTGATGTTGGCATAACGATCAATCCCGACGACAAAGCCGAGCAAACGCGTTTTCGGCGGTGCCAGTTGCGCAAACGCCGAGCTCGTCGTCGCCGTCAGCGCGAGGCCAAGCCCTGCACCCAGCACGTCTCGCCGATGCAGCACGGCAGACGCGGTGCCAACCAATGATGCTCTGCACTGATGGTCCACCGCCGATCCTTTCCACGGCGCAGCATGCATTCTCGGCGAATGGCAGACAAGTCTCAGATTTCCGGGGGCACCCGATGCACGCATTCTCCGGGGTTGATCGTCGTTCCACGAGCGGTCATCGCCAAACCTTTCTCGTTCTTCCGATGATCGCCGGTTACTCCAGCACCCGTCTGGGGTGCATGCCATCGACATATCCCATGAACGGCGGATGGATCGCATAGCCGAGCAGTTGCTGCGCGCGCTCGGGCAAGGTGCGCGCTTTTTCCGGCGGCACGGCAAGCACCATGTTTTCAAGCTGGCGCGTCCAGCCCGGGCAATATTGCGGCGTGATCAGCAATCGCGGCGCATCCGAACGGTTGGCCCCGCCGCGATGCCACAATGTGCCCTTGGCGAGCATCAGCGATCCGGCAGGCACGATGATCTTCACCGCATCGGGATGGGTACCCGGATCATCATCCGGCGCGCCGATCTGGGTGCGACGGAACGCGTCAGCCGTTATTGCCCCGGCCAGCCCAGCGCCTGATGCCAGATGCGAGCCGGGCAGAATCTCGGTCGCGCCGTTGCTCCCGGTCATCGGATCGATGGCCCAGAAGGCGCTGACGCCCCAGCTGGGGCGTGGCAGCGGCGGCGCGAAATGGCTGTCGTCATAATGCCATGGCTGCACCGTCTCGCCGGGCTGCAGGTTGATCGCCAGGCACGCGGACAGCAGACAATCACGCCCCAGATCGGCCTCGGCAAAGGCGAGCGCCAGCGGGTGTGTGACCAAATCGGCGAACACCGGTGACTTGGCAAGCAGCGCATAGACCCGGTTGGTGCGCAGCCCTTCAAAATCATTGCGGCCCTTGACGTCCGCGCCGAGATACGGGGCAAGCGCGGCCCGGATCGCCGCCAGCGCATCGTCATCAAGCACCGCAGGAAAGACCAGATAGCCATCGCAGTCGAACTGTGCCCGCCAGTCGGCAAAAGTCCGTTCGCCAAGCCACGACGCGGTGCCGGGCGGCAGATCATCTGGGGGTGCGGGCTGCGTCGCCATTGGCTGTTCCTCTCCGGGCCACAGCATCCAACTTTACGGCAATGTCAGCAAGCACCTTTGGCAGCGCGCAGCGTTACTGAAAGCTCTCGCGCAGGCCGTCGATGACGAACTGCGCAGCCAACGCGGCGAGCAGCACACCGAGCAGCCGGGTGATCACCGCTTCGGCCTGCTGGCCCAGCAGCTTCATCAGTGGCCCTGCCGCGAGCAGCGCAGCAAGGGTGAGCAACAGCACCAGCAGCAGCGCACCCAGAATCGTCGCCGCCCGGTCAAGCCCGGTGTTCTGCGAGACCAGCAGCATGACCGAGGCGATCGAGCCCGGCCCCGCGATCATCGGCATCGCCATCGGGAAGATCGAGACGTCCTCGATCTCTGGTGTTTCAATCACTTTCTGCGCCCGCTGCTCACGCCGTTCGGTGCGCTTTTCGAACACCATGTCGAGCGCGATCAGGAACAGCATGATGCCGCCTGCAATGCGAAAGCTGTTGAGCTCAATATGCAGCGCGCCCAGCAAGTTTTCGCCAAATAGGGCAAATACCAGCAGGATCGCGCCTGCCACCACCACCGCGCGAATGGCCATCGCGCGGCGTTGCGCGGCATTGGCACCGGTGGTCATGCTGGCATAGATCGGCGCGCAGCCGGGCGGATCGATCACGACAAAAAACGTGATGAACGCCGATATGAACAGTTCCATCATAACGAGCCGCCTGCGACATCGTCGCGCACCACGACATCATAGCCGGTGCCGTTCCACAGCTCGATCTGGACCGTGCGGGAGCCATCGGCGCGGCTATCCCAGCGCCAGACCAGCGTGCCATCGTCCGAGGCCCGCGCGCCGCTGGCCGCTGCGCTGATCGCCGGCCCCTTCTTGGTATATGCGCCCATTGGAATATCGCCGAGCGCCGCCTTGCGGTCGCCGGTGCACACCGCAGTGCGCGAACTGATCATGTCATCGCCGGTGCGCCCACGGGCGACAGGGGCGCTGTGCGTGAGCACCCATTTCCAGTCGGGCTTTTTGGCGCGGGGCTTTTCAAGATTCTGCCAGACAGTGGTGTACAGGCCAACGCTGCCGTCTGTTGCCTGCGATGCCCCGGTTGAGGCCCCGGTGCGGCCATCGCAGGCCATGAACAGCTGCTGCGGTTGCCATTTGCGCGCCTGAGGCGGGTCGGCGCGGCCCTTGAGCCAATCGCCAGCGACCGCGACCTGCGGCGCGAACATCAGCGCATCGGGCGCCGCCGTATCGCGGAAAGCGGTCCACTGGCCCTTGTCCAGCGCCAGCCGCGCCAGCGCCAGTTCTGCAACCAGAATTGCGCTGCTGTCAGCATAGGACTGACCCGATGGCACCGGTGGCGGGCCAGCGCGTTCACGACGTTGCTGGGCTTCAGCAGGCGCGGCGCTGGTGATGATCACAAGCGCAGCGGCACATCCGGCCAGCAGGCGGCCCGTCAGTACAGCCACAGTCATAACCCCACCGGTGCAGCAAGCCCGGCACGGTGATGCGCCGCAACCAGCGTGTTGCGCAGCAGGCAGGCGATCGTCATCGGCCCGACCCCGCCCGGCACCGGAGTGATCGCGCCAGCCACCTGCGTGCATTCATCATAGGCGACATCGCCCACCAGCCGCGTTTGGCCCGGCTCATTGGCTGGCACGCGGTTGATGCCGACGTCGATCACGGTTGCGCCCTGTTTGATCCAGTCACCGCGCACCATCTCGGCGCGCCCCACCGCCGCCACCACGATATCGGCGAGCCGCACGATGGCGGGCAGATCGCGGGTGCGGCTGTGCGCGATGGTCACGGTGCAGCTTTGCTGCAGCAGCAGTTGTGCCATCGGCTTGCCGACGATGTTCGACCGGCCAATGACCACCGCGTGCAGCCCGGCCAGATCGCCCAGCACATCTTTCAGCAGCATCAGCGACCCCAGCGGCGTGCACGGCACCAGCGCCTGCTCGCCCACCGCGAGCTTGCCTGCATTGACGACATGGAAGCCATCGACATCCTTGGCCGGATCGATCGCCGCCAGCACCGCCTTGTCATCGATATGCGGCGGCAGCGGCAGCTGGACGAGAATGCCATCGACGCAGGTATCCGCATTGAGGTCAGCGACCAGTGCCAGCAGCGCCTGAGCGCTGGTATCGGCGGGCAGGCGATGCTCGAAGCTCTGCATGCCGGCCTCGACCGTCGCCTTGTGCTTGGACCGCACATAGACCTGGCTCGCCGGATCGTCGCCGACCAGCACCACGGCAAGCCCGGGCGCGCGGCCAGCGCGCGCAACGAACGCGGGAACCAGCGCGCCAATCCGCCCCCGCAGACCCGAAGCAAATGCTTTGCCGTCAATGATGTTGGCTGTCATGCGCGCGGCCTTAGAGCGATTCTGGGTGAAAGGGAACACATCGCATTGGCGATCTCTCACCGTGCCCCGCGATCTGCATGGTTGGCGCGCAATCGTTGACTCGAGCGGATTGGATGCCCCCCGAGGATTCGAACCTCGATTAACGGAGTCAGAGTCCGTGGTCTTACCATTAGACGAAGGGGCAATGCGGCGTTGGCCATTAGGCTGCGACACCGGTGTGGTCAAGACCATATCCTCGGTCAAAAGCCGTCAAGCTTGCGCTTGCGCAACAGTTTGGCTAGCTTGGCACCCAAGTACCGGCGATGCGCAGGCGTTTTGGCTGCGCGGGCTTGACCGGCCAATGTAAAGAGCAATTCTGGCATGGTGGAGCGATCTGCACCTTTGCCGCAGTGCGATCCGCAACCGATGCCAGCCATCGACGGCGCGGTCGCCGCCCCGGACCGGGGTGATCAGGCGGCAGCAGCACAGCACAGCGATGGTTCACTCGGCGCAGCGCTCCCGACCGGATATATGCGCGCCCTTGCCCCGGCCCCGGCCCCTGCCGCTGCCCGTGCCGATCA
>NZ_JBGTFM010000159.1:0-2941 GCF_041747255.1 Blastomonas sp.
CCGCCGCACCTGAGCATGTGAACGATCCCCGAAATCACCCGCCGGTCATCCACCCGCCGTGCGCCTGGCTGGTTCTTCGGCAAATGGGGTTCGATCGCTGACCATGCTTCATCCGACAACCAGAACAAAGAACGCGACATCGCCAAGGCCCTCCTGCTTCAGTGGAGACCCTTTGAATCAATGTGCGCAATGATTTTCAAGAGACTGATTGGGTTTGGACCCTAGTATCACTCCTCCCAAGTTAAGCAATCTCCTGCCATGCGGAGCCAAGGAAGCACGAGTGCGACATCATAATCGGATGCTTGGTTAGCATTCTCGAAAATGCTGCCATCAATTGGCGAGTGATCAGCAGCCGAGCGCACTCTCATTGCTTGGCGATCAAACAGGAAGTTCAAACTATGCGGGACCCGGCGCGGGACATCTGAGCGAGAAAAAGCGGTACCCATTCGCTTCATGTCCCGTTTTGTTCCAGGAAGGACCCGCGAATCTATGCTCTCAGGGGCGCGGAGAGGCACCACAGGGCCGTGCTGGCTGTTTGGGCCATCAACCACCGGATGCGCGGCGATGGCGCTTGGCGGGGCTTATTCTGGCATGGGCATGTCAGTAGTCACCAGTGTCTAATTGCCGTCGCACTTCGCGCATCGCCCGCCCACTGATCAGCATCTGCTCATCGACCGGCTGACCAGTTTCCAACATGTCGCACAGCAACATATCTGGCCCGCCCTGCGGCGGTTCGCACGGGCAATAATCTTTGAAGCACAGATCAAGGGGCTCAGGATCAAGGGCAGGCGCCGATGCCATGCGCGCGGCTTCTGCCTTATTCTCGTCGGCCAACTCATTCCTCTTGCGCTCTGCTTCTGCAATCTCGGCATTGAGGGCATCCAGCTGTGCGGTTGCCTGATCGATCTCGCTTTGCTCTTGCTCGGGGTTCTTGCCCGTGTCGCCATGCGATGAGCAGCTGGCGACAATGACCATGAATGACAGCAGATACCAGCGCATAGAGCCCTCCCTTATAGCCAGTATAGCAGCACAGTGCGCGGTGTGCAGCATCACAGCGAAGCGGCTGCGGTGATTGCCAGGTGATTGCCAGACGACCAGGCAGCGGCGATCTCGATCGAGAATTCGAGCTAAGTCATTGATTAATGGCGCGCCCTACAGGAGTCGAACCTGTGGCCTCAAGATTAGAAGTCTCGCGCTCTATCCAGCTGAGCTAAGGGCGCGCGCCCGGCGGTGTACCGCACGCCTTCGCATTAGCCACCTTTGCAACGCGCGCCAACCGCGATAATGCACCGGCATGCAGCCCCAAGACATTGCGCAGTCCCCAGGCTTTGATCCGGCGACGCACCGCTTTCGATATTATGATTTCGTGATGGCGGCGTTTGTCACCATCTTGCTGCTGTCCAATGTCATTGGCGCGGCCAAGCCGACGTTCGTCACCATCGGCGGCGAGCAATGGGTCTATGGCGCAGGCATCCTGTTCTTCCCGCTCGGCTATGTCATCGGTGATATTCTCACCGAGATTTACGGCTATGCGCGCGCGCGGCGTGTCATCTGGGCGGGTTTTGCGGCGCTGCTGTTCATGGCGTTCATGAGCTGGGTCGTCGTCAGCCTGCCGCCCGCCGCTGGCTGGGAGGGGCAGGCGGCCTACGAATCGGTGTTTGGTCAGGTGCCGCGCATCGTGCTTGCGTCGATCATCGCCTTTTGGGCAGGTGAGTTCGTCAACAGCTATGTAATGGCGCGGATGAAGGTGTGGACCAAGGGCCGGATGCTGTGGACCCGCACGATCGGATCGACCATCGTCGGCCAGGGCGTGGACAGCCTGATCTTCTATCCGCTCGCCTTTTATGGGGTGTGGGACACCAGCCAGGTGCTGACCGTGATGGTCACCAACTGGCTGCTCAAGGTCACATGGGAGGCGGTGCTGACCCCGGTGACCTATCTCGCCGTCGGCTGGCTGCGGGCAAAGGAGGGGGTGGATGTCTATGACACCGATACCGATTTCACCCCGTTCAGTACCAAGGTCTAGCCAATTATTCTGAAGAAGCGATCAGGCCAATCACCAGATAGATCAGCACCGGTGCGCCGACCCCGAAGAGCGCCGCCAACACAAAGGCGATGCGGACCAGATTGGCGTCCCAGTCAAAATAGTTGGCGATGCCAGAGCAGACGCCCATCAGCTTGCCACTGGACTTGTCGAGACGGAACGAACGATTGGTCATGGTGATTTCCCTATAAGCCCGAGGTTAGATTGTGCGTATTGCGATCAGATGATCAGTGCGCTGATCGCACCTGCTTCAGCCGGACCTACGCTGAGGCCGATGAAAAGTGCCGAGGTGAACAGCGCGCAGATCGCAGCGAGGGCGTTGTTATGGAGCTTTGCGATGGTGAACATGATGGTCGTCCTTTCGAATTTGGATCCCGTGGGCTTGTCCCTCGGGAGATGCCAGATCATCTGCATGGGGCGTGCCAGTTCGGAAAAGCGTTTCAATACAGTTGGATAATCCAGATGCGTAATGAGCCTGCGCCAACTGGATGCAAAACGTTGGGATTATTCGCGAACAATTGGGATCGCCTTGCATCCGCAAAGTCAGCGCAATGATGATTTGCACCGGACGCGCCGCGCGTCTGCCGCTATAGGCATGCGTTGCATGGCCATATCTGCGCTTTCCTTGACCCAGTTTCGCAACCACGCCGCCAGCTGCCTCGCGCCGGTGGGGCGGTTCAATGTGATCTGCGGAGAGAATGGCGCGGGCAAGACCAACATATTGGAGGCGATCTCGCTGCTCGCGCCGGGGCGGGGGATGCGCCGGGCGGCGCTCGACCAGATGGCGCGGCAGGATGGACCGGGCGACTTTGCGATTTCCGCGCAGCTGGCCGGAGACGCCGTGCAGATCGGCACTGGGGTGACCGCCGACGCCCCCGGTCGCCGGATCGTGCGCGT